>JAJRVA010000003.1 GCA_024277485.1 Deltaproteobacteria bacterium
CTCCCGGGCATAGGCGGCATCACATGCCAGGGCCCGTGCCGCAGCGGTCATATCCTTTACTGACGTTCCCGTATCAAAAAGCCCCAGAGCAGGCCTGCCAACTGCTATGGAAAGAAGGGGATTCTCCTGCCGGAATGACTCTACAGCGGAGAGAAGACCATGGTATTCCTCTGCCGGAGTCATGTAGACAGGCTGCAGAACAAGACCACAATACCCGTTATCCCGGAGATCAGCGGCAATTACCAGGGGATCCCGGACAGTAAAAACTTCTGCCGGGACTTCCGGATGATCTGCACAATACTGTGGATCAGCAGCCCGCTGGTGCCAGATCCGGCGAAGGATCTTTGAGGTAAAGGCAATGCGCACTGTCACGGCCGGGAATGCGTCAACCATTCGATCACGGATATTGAGCAAACCGGGAAGGGCTTTTTCGACAGAGGTGCCGAACATAGCCAGGATAATCGCGTTTTTGTTCTCCACCTTCCCTCGCTGCAACGGTTGGATTTCTGTCCTGTTCCACTTACAGGATAACTACAAAAACCTACTGAATGGACCAGGCAAAGTCAAGATACAGGACTTCAGTTTCAAGGTTTTAACTCCTGACTCCTGGATACTATTCAGGAATAAGACTGACTCTGGGCGTTCCGGTCAGAGGATGAGTATCAATATGCATCCCGCAACCATAAGCCCGCTGCAGGTTTTCCGGGGTCATTATCTCTGCAGGGGAACCGCTGACAATGTCTTTTCCATCCTGAATCAGAAGGATACTACTGCCAAAAAGTGCTGCCAGATTCAGGTCGTGGGAAACCATAATCACGGTGATATTTTCCTCCTTTCTGAGCCGCTGCATGAGCTGCATAACGACCAGCTGATGGGCGGGGTCCAGGGCGGCCGTGGGTTCGTCAAGCAGCATGATCCTTGGTTGCTGACTGATGGCCCGGGCTATCATGACACGCTGACGTTCTCCACCGGACAACTGGTCAAGACGACGGTCGGCAAGATGATCGATCTGGGTGAAACGCATTGCCTCACCGGCGATTGCAAAATCTTCCGACCGCTCCTGCTCAAGCAGACCAAGGTGGGGTGCGCGTCCCATGAGAACTGTTTCGGCAACCGTAAATGAAAATTCAAGACTCATGTTCTGCGGAACCAGGGCAACCGTTGCGGCCAGCTTTCTTCTGCTGTAAGCCGACAGCGGGCGACCCAGAATATGCACAGTGCCAGATGCAGCAGGAAGCAGTCCGCACAGCACCCTGAGCAGGGTTGTTTTGCCCGCACCATTGGGACCAATTATAACGAGAAAATCATTCTCCCGGACGGTACAGGAAAGATTGTTGAGAATTTTTTTCTTCCCTGCCGACACTGTTACAGTATCAAAAATTACTGCGCTCATTCCCGGGCCCGCCATAACATATAAACAAAGAGAGGTGCGCCGATCATGGCGGTGACAACCCCGACCGGCATTTCACCACTTGCCGGCAGAGAGCGTGCCAGCAGATCGCACAGAACAAGATAGGAACCACCGCCGAAAATACAGGCCGGGACCAGGACCCTGTGATCCGGCCCGAGCAGCAGACGAAAGAAATGGGGCACCACCAGACCGACAAACCCAACCAGCCCGGCCTGACTCACCACCAGGCTGACCATGAACGATGTGGTTCCCAGCAGAATCCAGGTCACCCTGCGCAGATGCAGGCCAAGGGCCGCTGCTGAGTCATCACCGGTCAACAGTATATTCAAGGGCCGGGCATAGACAAAGATGAGAAAAAAACAGGCAGCAAGCGGCAGAAAGAGCCACATTTGCTGCGGTTCCGCCATGGACAGATCCCCCATGAGCCAGAAAAGAATATGGTGCACCTGAGTGGAGTCGGACAGGGAAATCAGAAACATGATACAGGCCGAGCAAAAGGCATTGAGCATGACCCCGGCCAGCAGCAGAGAATCGTTGCGGCCCGTTCCCCTGCCCCGTGCCAGCAGCAGGACACCGCCCATGATCAGCATGGAGCCTGCAAAAGAACTCAAGGTCACCCCGGGAAACATGGCCAGGCCGGAAAGCATGGCCACAATGGCCCCCACGGCTGCCCCGCCCGATATGCCGAGGATATAAGGTTCAGCCAGAGGATTCCGCAGCCGGGCCTGAAAAACAAGCCCCCCCAGCGACAGGGTAGCACCCACGGCAGCTGCCAGCAGGGCACGGGGCAGCCGGATACGCCAGACAATAATATTGACAGTATCAACATCCGCCCCCTTGCCGACCAGGGACAGCAAAACATCCATGATGGAGAGGGTGGAAGACCCGACCAGAAGAGAAAACACCACCGTCAGGAGCAGCAGTACCCCCAGGACAGGAAGAAGCAGCACAAGCCTCTGGTTAGAAGTGCTCCGGGGCATCATTGTCCTTCTCCAGCCGGGTGCAGGAGATCAGTCAACTCAACCAGACCGTCCACCAGACGGGGAACAGGCCGGTCAAACAGATCGGCATCAACCACATGAACACGGTTATTGCGGACAGCAGGAATAGAGGGCCACTTCCGCCACTCCTTCAGCAGCTGCTCCTCAGTATAGCCCCCTGCCATGGATGAAATAAGAACCACTTCAGGCTGCATGACCAGAATGTCCTCCCAGGAATAGCGGGGATACCCGGTCACCTTGCCGATCAGGTTCCGCCCTCCCGCCCTGGTGATGAGGCGGTCGATAAATGTCCCGCTCCCGGCCGAAACCATGGGAGCAACATCAATCACGAAAAAAACTCCCGGTCTGGTACCGACATGCGTCACCCTGTCATCGACAGCGGCAAGCTTTTTCTGCATGGCCCCGACTATCTGTTCGGCTTTCTGACGGGCATTGAAAAGATCTCCCAGCAGGGTGACTGTCCCCATGATTTCGGTAAGCGTCCGCGGATCAAAGGCAAAAACGGGGATACCCATTGCCTCGATGCGACGGATCAGGTGCTCGGGATTGCCGTCCCTGACACCGAGACAGAGATCCGGCTTCAGGGCCACGATCCTCTCCACATCCAGGTGCAGATAGGTACCGACCCGGGGCAGAG
>JAJRVA010000037.1 GCA_024277485.1 Deltaproteobacteria bacterium
CTGTTTGAGCATATCCAGCAGGATAAGAAGCAGTGGACGGTTCAGGACGGGAAAAAGAGGCTTGGGACGCAGGAGCGTATACGGGCGCAGACGGGTTCCAAGTCCTGCGGCAAGAAGCATTGACTGCATGGCTCTGAAATTTCCGGTAACCGAATCCTGTAAAATCTTTATCTTTCACTTGCGGACGACGCTGCATTTGCGATAGTGTCTGTCGATGATAAAAAAGACCGCAGGGTCATTCGCAACCACTTACTGAAGAATACCCTTTTACTCCCATTTCGGACAGAAAAACATGATATCTCTTTTAGACTACGGCGCCGGCAATGTCAGGTCTGTCGTCAATGCGCTTGAAAAGCTTGGCGAGACTGTGCAGACAGTGAACTCCGGCCGGGACATACTTCATGCCGACCGGCTTGTTTTCCCCGGGGTCGGCAGTTTCGGCTCCATGATGGAAATCCTGCACAGCAAGGGCTTTGTGGCGCCCCTCACGGAGTACCTGGAATCGGGGAAACCTTTTTTCGGCATCTGCCTCGGACTGCAGGCCCTTTTCAGCAGCAGTGAAGAAGCGCCGGATGTTGCCGGCCTGTCCATAATCCCGGGGACGGTAAAACGGTTCACCGTCAACCTTGCAGTCCCCCATATCGGCTGGAACGGCATCAAAGTCCACCAGCTTTCCCGGATTTTCAACGGCCTGCGCGGAGACGAAAAATTTTATTTTGTCCACTCGTACCATGTTGCGCCGGACTCGGATGAATATGTCCTGACAACAACCGATTACGGGTATGAGTTTGCCTCGGCAATCCGGAAAAACAACATTACAGCCACCCAGTTCCACCCTGAAAAAAGCGGCAGAGCAGGTCTCGCCCTGCTTGAAAATTTCCTGGCTGAAACCCGGGAGGAGATCATTCCGTCATCCTGCCCGGACAAGACCAGGCTGGCCAGGCGGATAATTGCCTGTCTTGACGTGCGGACCAATGACCAGGGCGACCTGGTGGTGACCAAGGGGGACCAGTATGATGTCCGGGAAAACGGCAATGTCCGCAACCTGGGCAAGCCCGTCCAGTTAGCCGGCAGATACTATGAGGAGGGAGCGGACGAGATCACCTTTCTCAACATTACCGGCTTCCGTGATTTTCCGCTTAAAGACATGCCCATGCTCGAAGTCCTTGAAAACACATCGAAAAACGTCTTTGTCCCGCTGACTATCGGTGGAGGGATACGCGACTACCGGGACAAGGACGGGCACAGGTATTCTGCCCTTGAGGTCGCATCCGAATACTTTCGCTCAGGCGCCGACAAGATATCCATCGGCAGTGATGCCGTCCTTATCGTGGAAGAGGTGCTGCAGACCGGCAGGGCCACCGGGATGAGTTCCATTGAGCAGATTGCCCGGGTGTACGGCAACCAGGCGGTTGTGATCTCGGTTGACCCGCGCCGCGTGTACGTGAACACACCTGAAGAAGTGCGGCACCATACCATCGAGACAGCGATCCCTGGTCCGGAAGGAGAAAAATTCTGCTGGTACCAGTGTACTATAAAGGGGGGACGCGAAGGCCGTGATCTGGACGCGGTAACACTTGCCACGGTCTGCGAACAGCTTGGCGCCGGAGAGATACTGCTCAACTGCATTGACCGGGACGGGACCAACTCGGGCTTTGACCTGGAACTGATCAATGCGGTAAAAAATGCGGTATCAATACCGGTCATCGCCTCAAGCGGGGCGGGCAGCCCTGACCACTTCATCGAGGTCTTCACGGAAACACGCGCAGAGGCAGCCCTGGCCGCAGGAATTTTCCACCGCCGTGAGGTCGCCATCAGCGAGGTCAAGGCAAGACTACGCGGCAGCGTCCCGGTCAGGGAAGAAAAATAGCGTAAGGGCGCCCACCAAAAAAGCCGGGGCATGAGCCCCGGCTTTTTTGGTGCTTATTATAACTGTTTTCGGCCAGAATACCGGGCAAGGCGCAAGGAAACCCTCCTCACCCCTCACTCAGAGCAATCACTCCGGCTCATCATGACACAGGTCGCAGTCCTGCGGGATGACGTTGCCGATCTTGCTTGTATGCTCATCGTCATGGCAGCGCCAGCAGCCGTATCCTTCGTCGGCATCCTGGTGGCCGATATGCTGGCGATAGGTCCCCCAGGTGATCTTCATGTTGGGCCAGACATTGTTCTTCCAGTGTTCAAGGAGAAACTGACCGGCCTTGACAAGAAGTTCACCATTCTCTTCCACATATGCCTTGCCGTGGCGCTCCGCCTGCAGCTCTATCAGGGTCTTGATCAGGAGCTCATCAGCCTCATCACGCGTGGCATATTCCTTTTCCAGCACCGTGATGCTGTCCTCGCGGATACCGGGAAGGCTCGGATCGATCTGACGACCTAACAGGCCGTAATCGACAACTTCCACAAGCCTGTTATTGATATGGGTCGGACGGTTGTGGCAGTCAATGCAGTCCATGGTCCGCCATTCAGGCACCTCTCCAGCCCCTTCACCTTCGGCCTGCTCACCATGGTCAATATCATACTCCTCCACAACACCATCGGGACGGGTAACCTTGACCTTGCCTATCAGGGTCCGGGTTTTATTCAGGGGCTGGTATTCAACCTTGACATCGCTGCTCACATGCCAGTGGATACCTTCAAACTCCTCGGTAACCGGATTGCGACCGCCGATATGCAGGGATATCTCCTGGATCTCCGGGTTTTCCTGGTCATCATTGGAAAAGGAAACAAACTTCTTTACCCTTTTGCCGTGGAACTTTTCAGGCCAGTGACATTCCTCGCAGGTATCACGCGCCGGGCGGAGATGTTCGACCGGAGCAGGAATGGGCCGGCTGAAATTATCCGTAAAAACAGCAACAACCTGCCTCAGACCGGAAATCTTGGCCTTGACGAACCAGGATGCGCCGGGACCGATGTGACATTCAGCGCATTTGACCTTTGAATGAGGAGACCGCTTGTATGCGGTGTACTCGGGCGCCATTACCTTATGGCAGAGTTTACCGCAGAAATACGGTGATTCGGTAAAATGATACGCTTCGTAGCCGATAACGGTCAGGATGGCCACATTGAGGACGGTCAGGGCTAAAAAACCGACCATGTATTTTTTATGACGGGGATTGCTTAAGTCAATGCAGAGTGACCGGTCATCAAGATGCGCGCCCAGGGAATCCTTCAGCCAGTGCTTCCTGTTGATATAACAGGCCAGCGGGATAATCAGCAGGCCCGTAACCATGAATCCCGGCAGAATCATGTAGCTCAGGGCCGCAAAGTAAGGATTCTCCACAAGGCCCAGCATGTCCAGGGCCAGACCGATCAGCATCAGGACCACACTGATGGTCGTGGTGGCAACACCGATGAGTCCCAGCGGTGTACGCCACATCGCGTACAGACAATTCTCCCACAGTCCCCTGTCGGGGATCTGAGGCGGTGGTATCAGCTCTTCTCCACTGGGGCTGGTTTCTTCATTTTGATTAGCCATCTCCCTTGTTCCCTCCTATCTTATTGTGTAAAATCAAGCTCATTCGCTCGCCTGTTTCACGAACTTTCGCCAAAAGCTCCAGGCTTTCCTCATCATCAACCTGTTCGCTCTGATCAATCAGCAGCTGTGTATAATTAATTATGCCGGTCAGGTAGTTGCTCAGGTTATTCAACTCCTTCGGAGAAAGGGTAAATATCCCCTTGCCCTCTCCACCATGAACAGCAGCATAGGCCCCCTCGGCAAGCATCAGGTTAACCTGACGGGTCAGTTCCGCGATCTCCCTGCACGACTTCGGGTCAACAGCCAGAGGTTCCTGCAGGTCCGGCTCCTCCAGGTACCGGGCCAGAGAAATAAGCGGTATCAGTGCCTTCTGATACAAAAACAGTACCAGCAGAGACACGCTTGCTATCATAAATGTCAGGGCGCCGATGGCAAGCCCCTGGAACCGGACCAGCCGTGTCTTCATCTGACCGCTCAACACCCGGTCAAACTGCATCAGGTTCTCCGAGAGTATCCTGAGCTGATCGTGCAGCTGCACCGCGGTTTCGCGATCCTGCGGATTCTCGATAACCTTTCTGGCAAGCAGCGCTATACCGGGCAGATCCACCTGGTTTATGAGGGCCAGCTTATACTCTCCCGGCACCAGGGCGCTTTCAAGGAGCCTTGAGAGGTCACTGTTCAGGGCATCCACCTTGCTTGCCACGGCCTCAGCATCGCCCGGCTCGCCTGTTATCATGGTCCTGGTCAGGTGTTCACGCAGGGTGTCGAACCTGAACAAAATCTTTTCACCCTGATAAATAATGGTGTCGAATTCCCGCGTAAACCTGTACTGCAGAAGTCCCAGGACAACGACCAGCGCTAAAAATGCAGCAACCGCACAAAACACACCGAACAAAATCTTCCGCAGCGAGACCATGAATTACGCACCATGTCAGTGGTGTATGTTCTGAAGCAGGGACTTTCAAAGCCGGCACGTATCGGCCCGGTATCTACCACACCCGGATTTTGAGGCATGCAGAAAATATCACCTGATATGGCCGGTATCCCTGGAAAAATCCTGTTGTACGGCGACAGCGGTTCCAATGAACGCTGCCCCCGGGAAAACCTTCAACGGAGCATCACTTATACATACAACAAAAGCCGGGGAGATCACATCTCCCCGGCTTGTCCGTTCTCACCTGTTGGTAAACGAACCTTCAGTCTCTATTTTCAAGGTATCAAAACCTTTTTATTTACATCAAAAGTGGTGTTCAGCTCAATACTTTTTTTCTATTAAAAATAATTTTTTATACAAAAGCAAGTAATCTCTCTTTTCAATTAGAACCCTGCGACAGCATTGACCCAGTTGCCAAGCAGTGAAACCGGGCCGCCACTCGCGGCAATGCCGCCGGCAAAACATGCCAGACTCCAGGTTACGACAAGCAGTGATGCAATGCCTGCTGTATAGATACCGGCCCTGGAAACTTCTGCTGCTGCTGATACCTTTTCTTCTGCCTGGGCCTTAACCCGGATTTTGACTGCTGTCCCTTTCATTTTTCTTCCCCGTAAATATGCTTTGAATCAGTTGACCTGGTTTTTACTTACATTCCGGTAACAGACTTGAACCAGTTACCAACCAGGGAGAGCGGACCGCCGCTTGCGGCAAGGCCGCCGACAAAACATGCCAGGCCCCAGATTCCGATAAGCGCTGATGCGATGCCTACTGTATAGACACCGGCCTTGGAAACTTCTGACGTGGCTGTTGTCTTTTCTCCTGCCTGGGTCCTGACGCGGGTATTAACTGTTGTTCCTTTCATTTTCCTTCCTCCGGGTAATTTCTCTTTCTTTCTTTTTCACTATGACTGAATGTGTCTTAACCGAATACAGCCTGGATCCAGTTGGAAACAAGCGGCATTACTCCGCCGCTGGCAAGTATCCCGCCGACAAATGCTGTAATAACCCAGGCCCCTACGAGTCCGGCTGCTATTGCCAGTGTCGTGATTGCGGCCTTGTTTACCTCTGTATTGGCATGTACTTTCTCTGCATTTTTTGCTCTTGTCTTTACTGCTGCGTCTGTTCTTTTCATTGTGTGCTCCTTTATTTTTTTCTTTGGTCTCTGTATTCCCGAGACTCATTGTTGCTTGTCTTGCCCCTTATATTGCACCCGCTGTGCCAGAAAATATTTCTCAACGCAAAAAAAGCGTTTTAGCGCGTAACATATTGTTTTCACATGTTTATTTTTTTCATAATCGTGATTCAGCACTGGTCTCGTTCTGCCTGCCACAGGGCAACATGTTGCGCAACATGTGTAGCACGTGCAACACCCAAGCGCAACACATTGCGTTGCTCGCACCACTTATTTTGCAACAGGTGAGATATTCAGGCGACGCATGCGCCTGTAAAGAGTGCTTCGATCAATACCCAGAA
>JAJRVA010000038.1 GCA_024277485.1 Deltaproteobacteria bacterium
CCGCCATGATATAGCTGATGTCTGCCGGGCTGATGATCATGGCCCGGCAGATATCGTCAATAATGGTATTGATGGTGGACACGACCTTGTCCTGCATGGCGCGCAGGCCGCCGGGCCGGCCGGCATAGATGATCCGTGAGATGACATCCTCGCCATACCTGATCTGGGCGTTGTAGCCGGAGCCTTCAGCGATCACCTTGCCGGTATTGAGGTCAATGAGCACGCCGCTGCAGGTGGTGGTGCCGATATCCACGGCCAGGCCGTACAAACGGCCGGTTGTATCGCCGGGCTCCACATCAATGATCCGGTCAGGCTCGCATTCGGACTTGGCCTGCAGCAGGAGCAGGGTAATCCTCCATTCGGATTCACGCAGCACCGACGGCAGCTCCCGGATCAGCTCCGGGTGGTCATAGGAAGGTTCCGGATCATCGGGCCGGACCTGTTTGAAACCCCGCATGACCCGCTGCATGTCGGAGATATTATCTTCCAGCGTCGGCGGGTCAAGCTCAAGGTATATCTTGGTCACCGGCGGATCCACCTCCCAGGTACCGATGAGGGTGTCCAGGGAGCGGGCCGAAATGGTCCGGGTTGTCTTGGGCTTGCGCTTCAGGGCCTTGCCGCTGGAGGTTGTTTTCTCCGGAACAGCGATTTTCAGGTCCGACTTGACCGTTGCCTGGCAGGCAAGCCTGAGCCCCTTGTCCCAGTCCTCCTGCTTCAGGGTGGCCCGGTCGGAATAGACCTCCCCCTCCTCGACCAGGACCTTGCATTTGCCGCACACGCCGTCCCCGCCGCAAAAGGCATCGATATAGACCCCGGCTGCGGCGGCGACGGACAACAGGTTCTCACCCTTGTCCACGGTTACGGTTATGTTGTCAGGCTGGAATTCTATGGTATGTTTCATGGCCAAATCAAAGCTCTTGCAGAATAATGGAACTGAAAATAACACCTGACGGTAATACCACAAAACCTCTCTTGATTCAACGAGGAGCAAGATGACGACCTCGGATAAATGGTTGAAAATAACCTTTGCCTGTCCGCATGAAATCACGGAGCCGGTCTCTGATCTTGTCGTTGTTACAAGTGGTGTCGGGGTGAACATTCGCCCGGTGCAGCCCGGCGGACATGATGAGGTATCGGGTTATTTCAAGCTTGACGCAGGAAAAAATTCCGAGAAAGAAACCTTGGCAATCCTGCGGAAAGTTACCAGTGAGCTGACACAACTCTTTGAACTGTACAGGCGCACCCTGCCGGAACTGAAGACGGAAATACTGAATGACCAGGACTGGGCCACCTGCTGGCAGAAGTATTTTACTCCGTTTGAAATTATCCCCGGCCTTGTTATCAAGCCCTCCTGGGAAGAATATACTCCTGAAGAAGATCAGTATGTTCTTGAAATGGACCCGGGCATGGCATTCGGCACGGGCCAGCATGCATCAACCAGGCTGGCGCTCTCCCTCATTGCGTCCTGGTGCAAAGCAAAAAACGACCAACCGTCCGGAAAAGTTCTTGATGTCGGCACCGGCACCGGGATCCTGGCCATGGCTGCCGCTGTTTTCGGGGCGCGAAACGTGACTGCCATTGACAATGATTCCCAGGCGGTTGAGGTCGCTCAGGCAAATATCCGCAACAACGACCTACACAGAATCATCCGGGTCAGCTCTTCTCCTCTTGCCGATGTCCAGGGATCATTTGACCTCATCTGCGCCAATATCATCCATGACGTGCTTGTGGCCATGGCGCCGGATTTCAGGCGCCTTCTCGCGCCGGGCGGCCATGTTGTACTCGCCGGAATCCTGCAGGGCGAACAGGAAAAAAACATTGAAAAAGTGTTCCGCACCAACGGCATGGATATGATCAGGAGTAAAAACGAAGAGGAGTGGACCGCAATGCTCCTTGTCAGTACATGATGCGCGGTTGCGTCGAACAGGGAGAAACCGAAACACAGAAGGAAAAGGGGTCGCGTCTTCCCTTGGAGTTTTTCGGGCCATGGATCATGAATGTACCCGGCTTTCCAGTAACAGTATTAAAAAACGCACCACCCCGTGGTATTTTGGCGCAAATCCTTGCCTTCGTTTATGTGATTAGGTATACACAAACCATATGGTTTGTATCTGATCACAGGGTGGGCAAGTATGTGTTTTCATTATCACCGCCGCGTAACTGTGATTTTTTTCAAGCAACCTGACGCCAATGGAGTGAAAAACATGGGAACCTATGAAGCAACTTTCAGAAAAAGCATTGATACTCCCGAGGAATTCTGGGCCGAGGCGGCCGAGGGCATTGACTGGCACCGGAAATGGGACCGTGTGCTTGACCGGTCCAATCCCCCGTTTTACCGGTGGTTCAAGGGTGGCGAGCTGAACACCTGCTACAATGCCGTTGACCGGCATGTGGAAAACGGGCGGGGTGACCAGGCAGCCATAATTTACGACAGCCCGGTCACCGGGACCGTGAAAAAAATCACCTATCACGAACTCCGGCAGCAGGTTGCCGTCTTTGCCGGCGCGCTCCGGGCCCAGGGAATCAACAAGGGTGACACCGTTATCATCTACATGCCCATGATCCCGGAGGCTGCGGTGGCCATGCTGGCATGCGCCCGCCTTGGCGCTGTCCACTCCGTGGTCTTCGGCGGATTTGCGGCTAACGAACTGGCCATCCGCATTGATCATGCCCAGCCAAAGGCGATCATCATCGCCTCGGGCGCCATTGAAGGCAAAAAAACACTGGCCTACAAGCCCCTGGTTGACTCGGCCATAGAGCAGTCGGATCATAAGCCTGAGAAGTGTATTATCTTCCAGCGTGATTTTGTCACTGCTGAACTGAGCCATGAACGTGATGTCAACTGGATCGACATCATCCAGGATGTGCAGGAGGCGGAGTGTGTGCCGGTCCAGGCGACCGACCCGCTGTACATCCTGTACACCTCCGGCACAACCGGCATGCCCAAAGGGGTCATGCGCGACAACGGCGGCCATGCCGTGGCCCTGAAATGGTCCATGAAACATATCTATAATGTTGAACCCGGTGATGTCTACTGGGCCGCCTCGGACGTTGGCTGGGTCGTGGGCCATTCCTACATTGTGTACGCCCCCCTGCTGCACGGCTGCACCACCATTATCTATGAAGGAAAACCCATCGGCACCCCGGATGCCGGAGCATTCTGGCGGGTCATCAATGAGCACAAGGTCAAGGTGCTGTTCACCGCCCCGACCGCCTTTCGCGCCATCAAGAAGGAAGACCCCAGCGGCGAATTTCTGCAAAAATACAGTATTGACGGTTTTGAGACCCTGTTTCTTGCCGGGGAACGGCTTGACCCCGACACCTATCACTGGGCCACCGACCTGCTCAAGGTGCCGGTCATCGACCACTGGTGGCAGACCGAGACCGCCTGGGCCATTGTCGCCAACCCCATGGGTATTGAACAGTTCCCGGTCAAACCCGGCTCGCCGACCAAACCGGTGCCCGGCTACGATGTCCGTATCCTGGATGACGGGGGGCATGAACTGGGTCCCAACGAGGAAGGCAACATCGTGATCAGGCTGCCGCTTCCCCCCGGCACCCTGGCAACACTGTGGCGCAATGACGAACGTTTCGTCAAATCCTACATGGAGACCTTTCCGGGATACTATGAAACCAGTGACGGCGGCTATGTGGACGAGGACGGCTATGTGTATGTCATGGGCCGCATCGATGACGTCATCAATATCGCCGGCCACAGGCTGTCCACCGGGGCCATGGAAGAGGTGGTCGCAACCCACCAGGACGTGGCGGAATGCGCTGTTTTCGGCACCGACGACGAACTGAAGGGGCAGAAGCCCATCGGACTCATCGTCCTCAAGGCCGGTGTTACAAGTGATGAAGAGGAAATCAAGAAAGAACTGGTCCAGATGGTCCGCAACCAGATCGGCCCCATTGCCTGCTACCGGGAAACAGCGGTGGTCAAACGGCTGCCCAAGACCCGCTCGGGAAAAATCCTGCGTGGGATCATGCGGGCCATAGCCGCAGGCAAGGAGTACCGCATGCCGTCCACCATCGACGACCCGGCCATCCTGGATGAAATAACCGAGGACCTGAAAAAACTGGGTTATCCCGCGTGAAAATCCACGAATACCAGGCCAAGGCCCTGCTGCAAGGCGGCGGACTGCCTGTTCCGAAAGGAAAAACCGCAACCACGGTTGCCGAGGCTGTACGCGCGGCCGAAGAACTGGGCTATCCTGTTGTGGTGAAGGCCCAGGTCCATGCCGGCGGCCGCGGCAAGGCGGGCGGCATCCGGGTGGTCGGCAGCAGTGGCGAAACAGAAGAGGCTGCCCGGGCCATCCTGGGCATGACCCTGACCACGGCCCAGACCGGCGGGACCGGCCATACGGTCTCCACGGTGCTGGTCGAACAGGGATGCGATATTGCGCAGGAACTCTACCTCTCCATCCTGCCTGACCGGGAAAGCGCTTCCATCGTGATCATTGGATCCCTGGCCGGGGGGATGAACATTGAAGACGTTGCCGCGGCCACGCCTGAAAAGATCATCCGTGTCCGGGTAAATCCCCTGACCGGCATCAGGCCCTTTCACCTGAGGCAGGTGGCATTCGGCCTGGAGTTTGCCGGGCCGCAGTTCAAGGAATTTACAGCCCTGGTCAGTAGACTGTACGACCTTGTCGTCACCAAAGACCTGCTGCTGGCCGAGATCAATCCCCTGGCGGTGGCTTCAGACGGCAGCTTCATTGCCCTGGATGCCAAGATGGAGATTGACTCAAGCGGACTGTTCCGCCATCCTGAACTTGCCGGACTGCACGACCCTGCTGAAGAAGACCCGTTAGAGGTTGAGGCTGCAAAACACAAACTCAACTATATCCGCCTGGACGGCAACATCGGCAACATGGTCAATGGTGCCGGCCTGGCCATGGCAACCATGGACATGATCCAGCAGGCCGGCGCCAGGCCGGCAAACTTTCTGGACGTGGGCGGCGGCGCCAGCAAAGAGATGATTGAGAAGGGGTTTCGCATAATTCTCTCCGACCCCAAGGTCAGGGGTATACTGATCAATATCTTCGGCGGCATCCTCCGATGTGACGTGCTTGCAGAGGGGGTGGTCGAGGCAGCGGGAAAAGTCGGCCTGCCCGTCCCGGTTGTTGTCAGGATGGAGGGAACCAATGTGGAGAAGGGGCGAAAAATACTGCGGGAGTCAGACCTGCAACTGATCAGTGCCGATAGCCTGGCCGATGCAGCAGCTAAAATAGCAGAGGTGGCAGGGACCGCATGAGTATTTTTGCCGATTCCAACACAAGGGTCCTCGTTCAGGGCATCACCGGCCGCGAGGGAAGTTTTCATGCCGGCCGGTGCCTTGCGTACGGGACACCGGTCGTTGCCGGGGTAACACCGGGCAAAGACGGTGTGCAGGTCGAGGGCGTTCCTGTCTTCAATACCGTCCGCCGGGCTGTACTGGAAACAGGGGCGAACACCTCGCTGATTTTTGTTCCCCCCGCCTTTGCCGCGGACGCGATCATGGAGGCGGCAGACGCGGGTGTGGCCCTGATCGTCTGCATCACCGAAGGCATTCCCCTGCACGACATGCTGCGGGTCAAAAATATCCTCTCATCATCAAGCAGCCGGCTCATCGGTCCCAACTGTCCGGGCATCGTCACCCCTGGTGTCTGCAAGATCGGCATCATGCCCGGTCCCATCCATACACCCGGTTCAATCGGGGTCATCTCCAGGTCCGGAACCCTGACCTATGAGGTTGTGCACCAGCTTTCCCGGCAAGGGCTGGGCCAGTCAACCTGCATCGGTATCGGCGGCGACCCGGTCATCGGCACGAATTTTATCGACTGCCTCAGCGCGTTCCAGGATGACGACCAGACCGAGGGCGTTGTCATGGTCGGTGAAATCGGCGGTCATGCCGAAGAGGATGCGGCCCGCTTTATCGCGGACCATGTCGACAAACCCGTGGTCGGCTTTGTCGCCGGCCTGACCGCGCCGCCGGGCAGGCGCATGGGGCATGCCGGGGCGATTATCAGCGGTGGTTCAGGCACTGCCGAGGCAAAAATAGAGGTCATGCGGGACTGTGGTATCCATGTCAGTGAAGACCTGGGCAACCTGGGAAAATTCTGCAAACATATTTTTCAAGGAACATGATATGACCGAAAAATTCAGAGTTCTCATCGGCAAGCCGGGGCTGGACGGTCATGACAGGGGAGCCAAGTTCATTGCCCGCGCCCTGCGTGATGCCGGCTTTGAGGTAGTCTACACGGGTATCCGGAGGACACCCGAGGAGATTGCCGCCTCGGCAATCCAGGAAGATGTGGCTGCTGTCGGCCTGTCATCCATGTCCGGCGCGCACCTGCGGCTGTTTCCGGCCGTGGTTGAGGCCCTGAAACAGGCAGGGGCCCCGGACATCCCGGTCCTGGGCGGCGGTATTATTCCGGAAGAGGACTATGACAAACTGAAAAGCAGCGGTATCCGGGCCCTTTTTACCCCCGGCACCCCGGTGCAGGAAATTATTGATGCCTTTACCTCTGCCTGCCGCTCCCAGCACAGTCAGGGAGACTGATGAAAGCGACGGAAATTCTGCAGCGTGTCCACGAGGGCGACCCCAGGAGTATCGGCAGGGCCATCTCGCTGGTAGAAAACCAGGACCAGGCAGCCGCGCAGATCCTGCAGGGACTTGACCGGAAACGCATTGACGCAGCCCTTGTCCTCGGCATGACAGGCCCGCCCGGGGCCGGCAAATCAACCCTTACCGGCAGGCTGATCGAACAGCTGCGCAGCATGGATGAACGGGTCGGCATTATCGCGGTTGACCCCTCGTCCCCTGTTTCCGGGGGAGCGCTTTTGGGGGACCGGATACGGATGATGCAGCATGCCACAGACCGGGATGTGGTGGTCCGCTCCATGGCCACCCGCGGACGCCTTGGCGGGCTCTGCGCCTCGGCAGGGGCGGCTGTCCGGGTCATGGCCGCGAGCGGATGTGCCACGGTTATCATCGAAACCGTCGGCGTCGGGCAGTCGGAGATGGATATCATCGGCCTGGCCGACATTACGGCCATGGTGCTGGCCCCGGGATTTGGCGACGACATCCAGGCCATGAAAGCAGGGATACTTGAGGTGGCCGATCTCATCGTGATCAACAAGGCTGACCAGCCCGGAACAGAAAAAATGATGCTCGACCTGGGCACGGTCTTCTCCAGCCGGGAGGACCGGGACACCCGCCTGCTGAAGACGGTTGCCACGGAAAATTCAGGCGTGGAAGAACTGGTGCACCGGATCCGGGAGATGGAAAAACAATTCCGCGGCAATGATACCATTGCCGGGAGACGCCGCCGGTCCTTTACCCTGGAAACACTGGACTGGGCGGTTGCAATGCTGCGCCCCCGTCTGGCCCGTTTGGCTGAATCACAGGAAAAAGGGGCTGATCCACGCTTAACTGCCGAAGAAATTATCCGGCAACTGGGAGGGGACACTCTCTGATGACGAAAAAAAATTCTGCCTGCAAAGAGTGGGAAGACAATGAACTGGCCGCAAGCCTGGCCAGGTTTCCTGAACGGAAAAAACAGTTTGCCTGCCATGGCGGCCGCCCGGTTGCCCGCCTGGCCCTGCCTGCGGAGACGGATGCAACGTATCTTGACAAGCTGGGCTTTCCCGGGCGCTTTCCCTATACCCGGGGTGTGCAGCCGACCATGTACCGGGGACGTTTCTGGACCATGCGCCAGTATGCCGGATTCTCCACTGCGGCGGAATCCAACAGACGTTACCGCTACCTCCTTGACCAGGGACAGACAGGCCTGTCGGTCGCCTTTGACCTCCCCACCCAGATCGGCTACGATTCGGATGATCCCATGAGCCTCGGGGAAGTCGGCAGGGTCGGCGTTGCCATTGACACCCTGGCTGACATGGAAATTCTCTTTGACCGGATTCCCCTTGATACCATCTCCACCTCCATGACCATCAACTCCCCGGCCATGGTCCTCCTGGCAATGTATGTTGCCGTGGCGGAAAAACAGGGGGTTGCCAGCGACCGGCTGAGGGGAACCATCCAGAACGATATTCTCAAGGAATATGTGGCCCGGGGAACGTATATATTTCCTCCCCGTCCAAGCCTTCGCCTGATCACCAATATTTTCCAGTGGTGCGCCGACAGGGCGCCGCTCTTCAACACCATCTCCATTTCAGGCTACCATATCCGTGAAGCAGGCTCCACTGCGGCCCAGGAGGTTGCCTTTACCCTGGCCAACGGCATCACCTATGTGCAGACCGCCCTGGATGCGGGACTTGAGCTGGATGTCTTTGCCAGGCGGCTGGCCTTTTTCTTCAATGCCTCCTCCAACCTGCTGGAAGAGGTTGCCAAGTTCCGGGCCGCCCGGAGGCTGTGGGCCGGAATCATGAAAGAGAGGTTCGGCGCTGCCGGTCCGGCCTCGATGATGCTGCGCTTCCACACCCAGACCGCGGGCAGCAGCCTGACCGCCCAGCAAGTTGACAACAACATTGTCCGGGTAACAATCCAGGCCCTGGCCGCGGTATTAGGTGGAACCCAGTCGCTGCACACCAATTCCCGGGACGAGGCCCTGAGCCTGCCCACCGAGGATTCGGTCCGTACCGCGCTGCGCACCCAGCAGATAATCGCCCATGAGTCCGGGGTCGCCGACACCATTGATCCCCTGGCCGGTTCCTATTATATTGAACAGCTCACCGACGCCATTGAAGAGGAGGCCCGTGAACTTATCAAAAACATCGACGAGGCAGGCGGCGTGGTCAGCTGCATTGAAAACGGTTTTATCCAGGCCCAGATAGAAGATGCCAGCTATCATTTTCAGCAGGAAATAGAAAAGGGAGAGCGCATCATCGTCGGGGTGAACGAATTTCAGGTGGACGAGGAATCATCCGTCCCGGTTCTCCGCGTTGATGAAGCGGTTGAGGACCAGCAGGTCCGGCGGCTGGCGGCGGTCAGGGCGGGCAGGGACAGCGAGGCGGTGAAAAAAGCGCTCAGTGAACTTGAACAGGCTGCGCATGGTGATGCAAACCTCATGCAACCGGTGCTTAAAGCGGTTCGACTCTACTGTTCACTTGGAGAAATCTGCAATGTTTTGAGAAAAGTATTTGGCGAGTACCGCCAGTAGCATGGTACAATAAAAAATGATACAGAAAATCGACCATATCGGCATTGCCGTCCATTCGATTGCTGAGGCCCGGAAGTTCTATGAAAATGTCCTCGGGCTGACCTGTGAACGTATTGAGGAGGTCCGGGCCCAAAAGGTGCGGACTGCTTTTTTCACTGTCGGGGAAACGCATATCGAGTTGCTTGAACCGACAGACCCGTCAAGCCCGGTAGCCAGGTTTCTCGACAAAAAAGGGGAAGGAATCCACCACATCGGCTACCTGAGTGACAATGTCGAGAGTCAGCTTGAACTGGCTGAAAAAAACGGCTGTACCCTGATCAATGCGGTACCGGTTGAGGGCGCGGGGAACAAACGTATCGCCTTTCTGCATCCCGGATCGACCCACGGCGTACTCACGGAAATCTGTGAGAAAAAGAGACCACAAAGGTAAGGAAATACCATGCAGGATATCATAGAACAGCTTGAAGCAAAGCGGGCCGCCGCACGGCTTGGCGGCGGCCGGAAGCGGGTTGATCACCAGCACGCCAAGGGGAAAATGACGGCCCGGGAACGGATTGAGCTTTTCCTGGACAGTGGCAGTTTCGAAGAATGGGACATGTTTGTCGAGCACCGGTGCGTTGACTTCGGCATGGACAAAAGCAAAGTGCCCGGTGACGGAGTGGTCACCGGCTACGGCACGGTCTGCGGCCGCCTGGTCTTTGTGTTCAGCCAGGATTTCACGGTGTTCGGCGGTTCGCTCTCCGCGGCCCATGCTGAAAAAATCTGCAAGATAATGGACCATGCCATGAAGGTGGGCGCCCCGGTGGTCGGCCTCAATGACTCAGGCGGGGCCCGCATCCAGGAAGGCGTTGATGCCCTGGCCGGATACGCGGATGTCTTCCAGCGCAATGTCCTTGCCTCGGGAGTCATCCCACAGATTTCCATGATCATGGGACCCTGCGCGGGCGGCGCCGTGTATTCACCGGCCATGACCGACTTTATCTTCATGATCAAGGACAGCTCCTACATGTTTGTTACCGGCCCGGAAGTTGTCAAAACCGTGACCCACGAGGAAGTGACCGCGGAAGACCTGGGAGGGGCCCTGACCCACTCCCGCAAGTCAGGGGTTGCCGACCTGGCCTTTGAAAACGGGGTGGTATGACTCCTCATGCTGCGCCGCTTTATCAACTTCCTGCCCTCCAACAACCGGGAGAAGCCGCCCGTCTGGCCGTGCAACGATCCGGCCGACCGGGTGGAAAGGTCGCTTGACACCCTGGTGCCTGGCGAACCCAACAAGCCCTATGACATGAAGGAGCTTATTTTCAAGATCGTGGACGAGGGTGATTTCTTTGAACTGCAGCCTGAATACGCCGCCAATATCGTTATCGGATTCGGCAGGATGCAGGGATCAACTATCGGTATCGTTGCCAACCAGCCCATGGTCCTGGCCGGTTGTCTCGATATCGCCTCGGCCCGGAAAGCGGCCAGGTTTGTCCGGTTCTGCGACGCCTTTAACATCCCCATTATCACCTTTGTCGATGTGCCCGGCTTTCTGCCCGGCACGTCCCAGGAGTACGGCGGCATCATCAAGCACGGCGCCAAACTGCTCTATGCCTTTGCCGAGGCCACGGTGCCCAAGGTAACCCTCATCACCCGCAAGGCATACGGCGGAGCGTATGACGTCATGTCGTCCAAACACCTGCGCGGTGATGTCAATTTTGCCTGGCCCACGGCCGAGATAGCGGTCATGGGGCCCAAGGGAGCCGTGGAAATCATCTTTCGCAAGGATGCGGATGATCCTGAAAAAATCCAACAGAAAACCGATGAATACGCCAAACGGTTTGCCAATCCCTTTGTGGCCGGCAGCCGCGGTTTTATCGATGATGTTATCATGCCCCGCCACACCCGTAAACGCATCTGCCGCTCCCTGGCCATGCTCAAAAATAAAAAACTGGAAAACCCGTGGCGCAAGCACGGGAATATCCCCCTGTAAGGTTTTATACATGTTTACTACTATCCTCATTGCCAACCGGGGTGAAATTGCCTGCCGGGTCATACGAACAGCCCGGGACATGGGTATTGCCACTGTTGCCGTCTTTTCCGATGCCGATAGAAGGGCTCTGCACGTGAGAATGGCGGACGAGAGTGTCCCTATCGGGCCGCCGCCTGCCATGGACAGCTACCTCAACATGGAGCGGCTCGTCCAGGCCTGCCGGGAAACCGGGGCCCAGGCCATTCATCCGGGCTACGGCTTCTTATCTGAAAACCCTGAATTCTGCAGGATACTTGAACGGGAAGGCATCACCTTCATCGGGCCGCCCGCCGAAGCCATCACCGCCATGGGCGATAAAATCACCTCGAAAAAGATTGCCGCCCGGGCCGGGGTCAATACCATCCCCGGGTGTGACGATATCATCACGGACAAGGACCACGCCGTCCAGGCGGCCCGTGAAATCGGCTACCCGGTTATGCTGAAGGCATCTGCCGGTGGGGGAGGCAAAGGTATCCGGATCGCCTTTAACGATAAAGAGTGCCGGGACGGGTTTGAACGGTGCGCCAGTGAAGCGATGTCCTGCTTTGGTGATGACCGGATCCTGGTTGAAAAATTCATCGAGGAACCGCGCCATATTGAAATCCAGATCATGGCAGACAGCCATGGCAATATCATCTACCTGGGCGAGCGTGAGTGCTCCATCCAGCGGCGGCACCAGAAGATCATCGAAGAGGCTCCCTCGCCTTTTATTGATGAAGCGACACGCAAGGCCATGGGCGTGCAGGCAGTGGCGCTTGCCAGGGCCGTCGGTTATGTTTCCGCCGGCACGGTCGAGTTCATTGTTGACCAGGACCGCAATTTCTATTTTCTGGAAATGAACACCCGTCTGCAGGTGGAGCACCCGGTCACGGAAATGATCACCGGGCTTGACCTGGTTGAACTCATGATCAAGGTGGCGGCCGGAGAAAAACTGCCCCTGGACCAGGATGATGTCAGGCTCTACGGCAGTGCCGTGGAATGCCGCGTGTACGCGGAAAACCCTTTTCGGGATTTTCTGCCCTCGACCGGCCGCCTGGTCCAGTACCGGCCTCCAGGCATCGAACCGGGAAGGGTCCGGGTGGATACCGGCGTGTACGAGGGTGGAGAAATCTCCATGTACTATGACCCCATGATCTCCAAGCTGATTACCTGGGGAGAGGACCGGCAGTCCGCCATCAGCTTCATGCAGGATGCCCTGGATGAGTATCTCATCCGTGGAATCAGGCATAACACCAGTTTTCTTGCCGCGATCATGGCCCATCCCCGTTTCAGGGCGGGCAGGCTGTCCACCGACTTTATTGCCCGGGAATATCCGCACGGCTTCCGCTACGAGGACATTGCCCACGACAACCCTGCCCTTCCCATAGTGGTGCTCTGCGTCCTGCACCGGTTGTACATGGACCGGGCGGCAAAGCTCAGCGGCCAGCTTGCCGGACATGAACGGAGGGTGCTGGATGAGTGGGTGGTGATCATTGACGGCGAACACCATCCGGTCAGGGTCAAGCCTGTCCAGGCCAAGGGTGAACATCAGGTGGAGTATGATGATGAGTCCTATGTCATCCATACTGACTGGTGTTTCTGCCAGCCTGTCTTCAGGGGAACAATCAACGGACGTTTGTACTGTTTCCAGATCAAACGACGCGGTATACGATACTCTGTAACCCGCCGCGGCCTCAGGACAGACGGCCTGGTCATGACTCCCAGGGCGGCCGAACTGTACCGGATCATGCCCAGGAAGGAAAAAAGCGACGTCTCCGGTCTCCTTCTGGCGCCCATGCCGGGACTGCTTGTCAGGCTCTCGGTCGAGGAGGGCCAGCAGGTCAAGGCCGGTGAGGAAGTGGCAATTATCGAGGCCATGAAAATGGAAAACGTCCTCCGGGCCCCCCAGGACGGTACTGTCACCAGAATCGTTGCCGGCCTGGGCGACAGCCTGTCCGTTGACCAGATCATTCTTGAATTCAAATAACCTGTTTATCTCATCGGAATACCCAATAACGACCTGACCAATGCCGCAACTGTCTCTTGGCGATATTACCATTCACTGGCTCAGCGGAGGAAATTTCGAGCTTGACGGCGGCACCATGTATGGAGCTGTCCCAAAAGTTCTCTGGCAGGAAAGGTACCCGGCCGACCAGGACAACTACATCAAACTGCGCAATGCCCCGCTTCTTGTGCAGACTGATGCGTACAACCTGATTATTGATACCGGCCTGGGCAACAGGCTGACCGGGAAGCAGCAGGAAATCTTCCGGGTATATGAGCCATGGTCGCTTCCTGCTGATCTTGCATCTTTAGGGCTGAAGAGAGAGGACATTCAGTATGTTCTCCTGACCCACGGCGATTTCGACCATGCCGGCGGCGTAATGATGCAAGGTGAAAACGGTTGTTCAGAGCTGACCTTTCCCAGTGCCCTCCATGTTATCCAGGAAACAGAGTGGCATGATATCACCCATCCCAACAGCCGGTCGGCCCATACCTACTGGCCGGACAACTTCACCGGCCTGCGAGTCGGCGACAACCTGATGACGGTGCGGGGAGACCGGGAAATCGTGCCCGGGGTGACCGTCCGCCTGACCGGTGGACACACCAGGGGGCACCAGCTGGTGGAGTTTTCCGGGAGCAACGGATGCGGGGTTCACCTCGGGGATGTCCTGCCCACCCATACCCACACCAGTCCGCTCTGGATCATGGCCTATGACAACTTCCCCCTGGAACTGATCGAAATAAAGGACAAACTTCTGCCCCGCTACCGGCAAGGGAACTGCTGGTTCACCTTGTATCACGACATCTTCATGTACGCCTGCAGGATCGATGGTCGTGGCAGGGTCATTGAGCAAATTTCCTGAGTTCTGCTTTATCTGAGATAAGAATATTAGAAAAGATGTGTATTTTCTGATACAATTTACACCAGATATGAAAAACCTGAGTCCCAAAATTCTTTTCCTTGGATCCAACGTGACCATCCACAACGTGCCGGTGAAGGAGGTCAGCCTGCTCGAGGAGGGCCGCCTTCCCGCCTACGGGTATAATCCCGGTGATGATATCGGCCTCCTGGCCGGCAGGGTCAACAGGGAAAAGGGACGCTTAGACCAGTGCCTCACCTGGCTGGCCTCCTACCTGGCTGAATCGGAACTGACACCGCGGCTCAATACCCTGACCTATGGCGAGGAAAAACAGGTCTACCAGATCTTCAGTCAAAACAAGACCGACAGGACGGACAAGCCCGATCACGGCTGGTTCATGACCAGGCAGATTCTTCCCTCCCACGGGCGGGGCAGCAAGGTCGCGCCCTTTGTAATTTCAGAAAACAACCTTGAAACCATCAGCGGCAACAACGGCATGCTGCTCATCGACGACTCGGGAGTACCACCGCAGATCTGCGAGGATATCGTCAAACTCAACCCCGGCCTGTGGTGCATGGCCCTGGGCATCTCCGTGGCCTACTGGCAGAAATGGGCCGCCATACTGGGAGAGCGCTTCACCCTCTTCTGCCGCCTGTCCGACCTGGAAACCACCCGCATGGAAATGGATGCCTCGGTCAACTGGGAGACCATTGTCGCCATGTGCCTGCGGGCACTGCGAACAGACGAGGTCGGCCTGTGGGACAATGAAAAGCACCGGTTCATCTGCCACATCATTGTGGAGATGTTTCCGCACGGACTCCTCTACGTGGGCCCGGACGGCACCTTTTTCCGGTACCGGAAAAATCACCTGCCGGAAAAGAGTTCCCCGCGCCAGCGGGGAGCCGTTCCCTGCTATGACACCATGGTCACCTCCATGCTGGCCATTGACGCCATGCGCTTCAGGGGGTTTGAATTCCGCCGCAACTATTTTTACGACTTTTCAAAACGCGTCCTGCTCAACTGGCAGGTGCTGTATGACCATGGCTACTACTTCAGCGACGGGCTCGAGTTCCCCAACCTGGATTTTTCATCAACCTTTCCGGACGGTTCTCCCTGTTCGTTCATCGACCTGACAACACCGGATCCGAATTTCATCACCCTCCCCCCCCATTCGGATGAATTTGAGGCAACCCTGGAACTGGTTGCAAGCCAGGTATGGAGCAGTGAAAAGAAAAAGGCCTTGCGCACTTTTTTCAGTTCCAGGGCCTGGTTCCCAGGCAAAGACATCACATATGACTGCATCGATGTTATTGTCTCTGTCCTCCACTACCTCAAGGAAGAGGTCAACCGGGGAACAGGTTTTGACCAGCTCCCCATATTCCAGATCGGCCACCTGCGGACAACGGACCCTGCTGAAATCGATCCGGTCATCACCCTGCATAATGTCATGGACTCCTACGTGTCCAAGGAAAGTGTGCTGCGGCCCCTGTGCATCGGAGTCTTTGGGCCGCCGGGCGCGGGAAAATCGTTTGCCGTCAAGCAGATTGCCAGCCAGATTTCCAAAAAATTTACCGGTAATCCTTTTGATTTTTATGAATTCAACCTGACCCAGTTTGCCAGTCCGGATGAAATCAATGCCGCCATCGATCCTGTTCGGGCCTCTGTGGCCCAGGGCAAAGTGCCCATCGCGTTCTGGGATGAGTTCGACTGCAGGTACGATGACGATGAATTCGGCTATCTCCGCTACTTCCTGCCCGCCATGCAGGACGGGGTTACCTATGTGCACGGCATCCCCTTTCACATCGGCCGGGCGATATTTGTCTTTGCCGGGGGGGTCAAGTCGAGTTACGAAGGCATGGAAAACCTGCTTGATATCCAGGACCCTGTCGAGAGACAGCACATAAAAACCCTGAAAATACCGGACTTCATGAGTCGCCTGAGGGTGGTGCTGGATATTGACGGCATTGAAATAGAAGAGTCTCTGCTCTGCGATCCTGCATCAAGTGAGGACCTGGAGGAGCTGCGCCGTATCCTGCTGAAACGTGCCTTCATTATTGCCCACCAGATGCAGACCCACTGGCGCACTGCGGCCCGGAAGACATCCGGCCTGCTGCTGCGACTGCTGCTGGCCGACTACAAGTTCGGCGCCCGGTCCATCGAGGCGGTTATCGAGGCCAGCAGGGCGGCCGACAGGCTGGTCTATGGACTGCCGGAGTTGATCGCCCCGTCTGCGGCCCGGATTCACGCCCAGTGGAGAGTGGAGCTGGAGCGGAAGGTTGATGCCGTGAGAAAAACAAAAGGACTGCGGGCTGTATGGTAAGTCAGGCGACTTATAAAATATCCAGCTCTCAACACCAGCGGTGACATCGTGTCTGAATGACCAGGCGCGGGAAAAACAACAAGGGAGAATGAAAAATGAACCATTTAAAAAAACTAACTTTTTTTCTTTTACTTACCGTAGCTCTCTGCTTTTCGGGACAGGCCATAGCAGGATATGCTAACGGCACGGTCCTCCAGGTGTCCGGCGACAACGCCCTGTACTACGTCATCAACGGCTACGCAGCACTTATTCCCTCTCCCAGGGCTTTTCAATGCCTGCAGCTTGGCGGCCACAAGAAAGTCACCGTCAGCCGTGAGCAACTTCAGGCCATGCCGAAAACCGCTTTCCTGATCAAGGGTGGAGACAATAGAATCTTCAGGATTGACGGTGAACAGAAGCGCCTTGTGCCCGACATGAACACCTTCAGGCGGCTTGGATTTAATGACGGGGAAGTCATTCATCTGCCGCAGGCCATGGTCAACTGTCTTCCCAAGGGGCCGGCACTGCGCTAAAAGGGTAGAATGGGAAGCGGCAGCTCACTGGCAGCGGAGAAAAACCACCTGCATGACAATGGGATAATCAAAACTGACGTTGCTGTTACCCCATTCCCTGTATCCTATGCCGGCCCATTCCCCCTGCTCTTCCCACTCTTCAAAGCCGAAATTCCAGCCGGGCCACTCCTTGATCGTGTACTCCCGGTCAGGCCCGTAGTAGGTGAATTTCAGTTCCGTCTCAGTGGTGCATTGACGGGACTGACCGATCAGAACCATATCCGCACCTTTTGATTTTGCCTCGCTGGAAACCTCTTTGACAAAATCCTGCCCCGTATACCGGGCCGGCATGGTGACAAAGAGATGGGCAAAGACACGACAGGCATCAGGAATCTGGCTTTTCAGGAAAACCGGCTCAACCTTGTCGGTAGGAGGATAGGTCATCCCCCTGACACCGGAATCACTGGACGCACATGCTGTCAACAGGGACAGAACCAGCAACAGAATGCCTGACATGATGATGTTCTTGTTCATTTTTTGTCTCCAGATAAATTCTTTGCAAACCACAGGATGGTCTTCATATTCCTTCATAATCTGTAATACGCCACAGGACAAGAAAAATGCACCCTGTCATCCGGAGCATGGATTTTCACGCATAATTTGACCGGTCCAGCCGGGAATGGTACAAGAAGAGTAAACCTCATCCGTTATCTTCAGGAGTAGGCCCGAGCCATGCTTATTCATATTGCCGCTTTCGTCGTCATTGTCGCAGGAATCATGTCGGCCAAGGCCCTCATCCTTCCCTTTCTCCTGGCAGCCTTCCTGGCCATCATCTGCGCGCCGCCGCTTTACTGGCTGCGCACGCGGGGAGTGCCTCCCTTTGTGTCCATCATTATCCTGGTCCTGGTGCTGGTGATTATCGAAATGGTCATTGCCGGGCTGATCGGTTCATCTCTGACGGATTTCTCCAAGAACTTGCCCCTGTACCAGGAAAGGTTAAAAGAGATCCTGTCCGGTTCGATCTCCTGGCTCAGCGCCCATGGAATCGAGGTCACCGATGATATTATCATGGACCAGTTTGACCCCGGCAGGCTCATGGGCATGGCGGCCAGCACGCTCAACAAGATGGGGGGCCTGCTGACCAACACCTTCATGATCATCCTGACCTTTGTCTTTATTCTCTTCGAGGCGGCCGGATTTCCGGACAAACTCCGGGCCATAGCCGGCGACCGTAACGCCTCCCTTGACGAATACGCTGAAATTACAAAAGGTGTCAACAGGTACATGCTCCTCAAAACCGTAACCAGCCTGATTACCGGCACCCTGGTTACAATCTCCCTGGGCATCATCGGGGTTGACTTTGCCGTCATGTGGGGACTGGTGGCCTTTCTGCTCAACTTCATACCAACTGTCGGTTCCATCATCGCCGCAATTCCGGCTGTTCTGCTGGCCCTGGTCCAGTTGGGATATGGACCGGCAACGGCCGCGGCCGCCAGCTACCTGGTGATCAATATCCTGATCGGCAACATTGTGGAACCGAAAATCATGGGCTCAGGAGTCGGCCTGTCCCCCCTGGTCATTTTCATTTCCATGGCCTTCTGGGGCTGGGTGTTAGGGCCGGTGGGCATGCTCCTCTCCGTGCCCCTTACCATGACGCTGAAAATCGGTTTGAACGTCAATGAAAAAACCCGCTGGATGGCCCTGCTGCTTGGTTCAAACACGGACGCTAAAAATCAATTGCAGCAATTCAAGGCCGTAAAACCTCAGTAATCCGCCAGGTAACTGGGCTCCTCTTTGTGTTACAGCGTTGTCCCGGGTCGAAAGAAGAGTTTCGGCCGGGGGGTCACAGGGTTTGACAACCGGTGGACAAACAAGCAGCATGAATAATCAGGGTAAATACGTGCTGTTGATTTTACACCCAACGAAGACACCGGCAAGGCTCCCGGCAAAGCTGGTCCAGTACCCCGTCATGATACCGAAACGGCCACCCAGCCACCACCCGATCCAGCCAAAAAGTGTTATGCTGAAAAACAGGA
>JAJRVA010000039.1 GCA_024277485.1 Deltaproteobacteria bacterium
AGGAAACTTGCCAGGGGCTTTGACTCGCTTGACGACTTTAACTCGCCGGATATCGAGATTGCCTGCAAGTTAGGAACCTCGGCTGTTGCCGCGACAAAAAAATTCATGCCCCGGGCAAAGCTCCGGCTGTTCGATGATGAAGCCCAGGCCTTCCAGGAGCTGCGCAACAACAATGTCCATGCGGTGGTGGCATCTGCTCCCCGACCGGCTTTTGAAGCGCTCAGGTACCCGGACACCCTGTTTCTGCCGATCAAGGGAACCTTTACCAGGGAACCCATCGGGTTTGCCCTGCAAAAAGGGGATGTTGACACCCTGGCCTTTTTCAACAGCTGGATCACCGTAGTACGGCACGAAGGATGGCTTGACGAGCGGCATCACTACTGGTTTGAAACGCGGGAGTGGGCGGACCAGGTAGAATAGCCGGAAGACGTGTACTGGAAAAAAAAACGTATTTCAGGACTGGACCTGGCTGTTTCGGCCGGGCTGCTTCTTGCAGCCGGATTCATAACCTACCGGCTGACCATTACCCTCAATTACAGGTGGCAGTGGAGTATTATTCCCACCTACCTTGTCAGGTACGATCAGGAGCAGGGCAGGTGGGTCTCAAACCTCCTGCTCGAAGGGCTGTACACCACCATCAGGCTGAGTATATGGGCGACGCTGCTTGCCGCGGTCATCGGCCTTTGCATGGGACTTCTGCGGACCAGCAATCGCCTGCTGTACCGTCTCATCTCCGCCACCTATGTCGAACTGGTCAGAAACACGCCGCCCCTGGTGCTGATTTTTCTCTTTTATTTTTTTGTCAGCGCCCAGGTCCTTCCCATGCTCGGTGTTGAAGATTATGTCCGCTCGCTGCCCGAAACCGTCCAGAACCGGCTGGCTTTTTTTGTCAGCAGCCCCGGCCTTTTCAATGCTTTCCTGTCCGGCGCCCTCACCATTGCCCTGTTCCAGGGGGCCTACATAACCGAAATCGTCCGGGCCGGGATCCAGTCCATCGAGCTGGGCCAGTGGGAGGCGTCAGCAGCCCTGGGGCTGTCGAAAAGCCGGCAGATGCTCCATATCATCCTCCCCAAGGCCACCAGGAGGATCCTGCCTCCCCTGGCCAACGAGTTCATCAATACCATAAAGTACTCGTCCATCGTGTCGATCATCTCGATCCAGGAGCTGACCTTCCAGGGCATGCAGATCATGGCCGCCACCCGGGTTACCATCGAGATATGGCTGACCATCACCGCCATGTACTTCTGCCTGTGCATGCTGCTTTCAATGGTTGTCCGCTTGCTGGAAAAGAGACTGGTGCGGGCGGGAACGTAGCCCGAAACTATCTTCTTGAAAGGGAAGATTAACGGGAACCGGAAGGTTCCATGAAGACCTGCCTGAGCTTGAAAAAGTAGTCGAACCCGGACCAGATTGTCAGCACCACGGAGACATAGACTATCCAGAGCCCGAGGTCGTGGAGAAAGGGCAGCGGCAGAAGAGTGAGAGGGAAAATCAGGGTTCCCAGGCCGATATACTGGATTATGGACTTCCATTTGCCCAGGCCGCTGGCCTTGACAACAATGCCCGATGAGGCGGCAATGCCCCGCAGGCCGGTTACCATGAGTTCACGGCACAGGATTACCAGGGCAACCCAGGCAGGCAGCCGTCCCAGGGGAATAAGCATGATAAGCGCGGTCGCGACCAGGACCTTGTCTGCCAGGGGGTCCATCAGTTTGCCCAGGACGGTCTCGCTCTGGTACCGCCTGGCAAAATAGCCGTCAACCCAGTCGCTCACCGCGGCAACGGCAAAGACCAGCCAGGAAAAAAATCCCATCCAGACAGTCTGTTCCAGCATGAGCATATAGGCAAGGATCGCAGCCAGAAAAAAGCGAATGCCTGTAATGACATTGGGAAGAGTTACTATCTGGTTCACAATAGATTGAAGGCAACGTTCAGTTGACGGTTACCAGCTTTCGTGCCTTGATTCTTCCAGGTCCACCTGTCCGGCTGTTCTGCTGATAGGAACGGTAGTGCTTAAGTACCCGGCGGACGTACTCCCGTGTTTCCCTGATCTGAGGCAGAGGCCCGTTTTTGGCGACCCTGCCGGGCCCGGCATTATAGGCGGCAAGACTCAAGGCCAGGTCTCCCTGATAGGTGTTGAGCAGATTTTTGAAGTACCGGGTGCCGCCGTTGATGTTCTGGCCCGGATCAAACGGATTACCGACCCGCAGGTCCCGTGCCGTGCCCGGCATCAGCTGCATCAGTCCCTGGGCGCCCTTTGCTGAAACAGCGTACCTGTTAAAATTTGATTCCGCCTTGATAATGGCCTTGATGAGCAGGGGATCAACCCTGTTTACTGACGCCGCCCGCCTGATATGGCTGTCGTATGCAGCCGGATTGGCCCGGGAACGCCCCATGTGCCTGCTGCCTGCGGAACCGGGGGTCCACCTGGAGCGGGAGTTGAACCCTCCCAGCCGGACCGGCTTGTACCGGCTGCTTGTCGGGGCATTGGTGTAGTGCCTGACCCCGTCCTTGTCTTCATACATGTATATCTGCGCCCTGACCGCAGGGGGCAGGAGCCAGGAAAGAACAAGAACGGCAAGCAGCAGCTGTTTCTTCACGAAACATTCCCTATTTCTGTCTCTTTTCCCAGTCAGCAAGAAATTTCTCCATGCCGATATCGGTCAGGGGATGTTTGGCAAGCTGGGCAATGACCTTATACGGAATCGTGGCAATATCGGCGCCCATGAGAGCGGAGTCAACAACATGCATGGGATTTCGTATCGAGGCGACAATGACCTCGGAATCATACCCGTAATTCGCGTAGATGGTCATGATATCCCCGATAAGATCCATGCCGTTCTGCGATATATCATCCAGGCGGCCGACAAAAGGGCTGACATACGTCGCGCCCGCCTTGGCAGCCAGCAGGGCCTGGGTAGAGGAAAAAACAAGGGTCACATTGGTTTTGATACCCTCCTCGGCCAACCTCTTAACGGCCTTCAACCCCTCTTCGATCATGGGAATTTTCACGACAATATTGTCGCTCATTGCCGCCAGCGCCCTGGCCTCGCTGACCATGCCGTCCGCATCAAGGCTGATGACCTCGGCGCTGACCGGCCCGTCAACAAGCCCGCAGATATCCTTGAGGATCTCCTCAAAGGGCCGCTGATCTCTGGAGACCAGGGACGGGTTGGTGGTCACCCCGTCAACCATGCCCAGTTCCAGGCCTTTTTTGATTTCGTCGATATTTGCGGTATCAATAAAAAATTTCATTCCTCTTTCCTCGGTGTTTCTGAAAATGTATCACAACAGGTATCACTGCAAAAGTAATACGTTGCACCATCTTTCCGCAGCCGTATCGCCTGATTTTTCGGGACCAGGGTATGACAGACCGGATCCTCGACCAGGACGTCCTCAACCTGGGCCTCGGCTTCTTTTTTTCCCCGCTCCCGGGAAGATGCCTTTTTCAGGCCGGCTATTCCCTTGATGAGCTGCCAACCAATATAAAATAATATCCCCAGGACGACAAGACGCACTATATGCATCTCAGGCCTCGCGCATGCAGGTCAATATTTTTTCCGCACATATTCCTTTCCGACAGATCGGTTCATTAGCAGCTCCGGTGCGGAGCAGGTGCTGAGCTGTACGGGTTCACTTTGTATTATATCCCTGATGAAACAAATGTCTATGCCTTATATTTCTCTTTGAACATCGGCCGCTGTCATATTCGGCAATGATACTGCCTGAACAGGAGGCCACGCAACCTTTTCCACCCCGGGTTGATCCGGAAGCCTTGCCAGTTCGGCCAGGAGATCAGCCACTGTTCGCTGCAGGCAGGGATGGGTGTATTCCGGGGCAATTTCGCTGAGCGGATACAGCACAAACAGCCGGCGCTGCAGTTCAGGATGGGGAACAACAAGATCACCCTGCTCGAGGAGCAAATCACCGTACAGAAGCAGGTCGAAATCAAGAATGCGGTCCTGGTACTGCCCTTTTTCCGCGCTCCTGGTCCTGCCGAACATGTCTTCGACATGCAGAAGGGACTGCAGCAGCTCGCCGGGCGGCAGCGTGGTCTGCAGGGCCCCGGCAGCATTGATAAAGCTGTGGTTGCTGATCATGCCGACCGGTTCCGTCCGGTAGGGACCGGACAGGCCCGCAAGGTGAATTCCCGGCCGCCTGCCGAGCGTCTGCCACGCCTGCTGCAGGACCTGCAGGGAATCTCCCAGGTTTGAGCCGAGGCCGATGTACGCGGTTTTCACAAGATCAGGCTTCAGAAAAAGTTCAGCCGCCCTGCCCAGCTGCAGACAGGGAAACAGGCTGCCTTAAAAATCGGTCAGCCCTAATACATCGAACATGGTATAGAGGCCGTTGGGCTTGTCGGCAACCCATGCGGCGGCCAGGGCGGCCCCGCGGGCAAAATTGTCCCGATTGCGGGCCCGGTGGGTGATTTCAATCCGTTCACCCGCACCGGCAAAATAGACGGTATGCTCTCCGACAATGTCTCCGGCCCTGACGGTCTGGATGCCTATCTCACGATCGGTGCGCTCTCCGATAATGCCGTTCCGCTCAAAGACACCCACTTCAGCGAGGTCCCTGTTCAACGCTCCGGCGGCCATTTCACCCAGCTTGAGGGCTGTTCCGGAAGGGGCATCTTTTTTCATCCGGTGATGCGCCTCAACGATTTCCACATCATAGGCGTCACCCAGGATGGCCGCTGTTTTTTCCACAAGCTTGAACAAAACATTTGCCCCCACGGCCATATTCGGCGCCTGGACACAGGGAAAATTTCCAGCGGCCTGCTCGTGTAAATCCGCCAGGTTCTCCGCGGTCAGCCCGGTGGTGCCGATAACCATGGCCCGGCCATGCGCAGCGGCAAGCGAGACAAACTCCATGGTGGCCCGGTGAAATGTAAAATCAATAATAACATCCCCCTGGTCGATCACCGCCTCGAGTCCGGCGGCAATGTTTACCCCGGTGGTGCCGAAGCCTGCCAGCTCACCCACATCGCGGCCGGTTGCCGGGTTGTCGGGGTGTTCAAACGCGGCCGCAAGCTGCAGGCCGGGATGCTCATTCACCATACTGCTGATCCGCTGGCCCATGCGTCCGGCCGCACCGGCCACAATTACTCTGGTCATCTTTCTGTTACTCCACTCTGAAAAAGGTTTTCAGGCTGAAGGCTTTCAGGCTGTGAGAAAATAACCCTCTTCATGCCTGCGGCCTTCACAGCGTTTACCTGGTTAAATTTATTAGGCACCCCTCAAGAAGACTACAAAAGTCCCGCGCCACTCATGGCCTTCTTCAGGGTCTCCAGGGAGGCATCGTCCATCTGGGTCATGGGCAGCCTGACCTCGCCTGAGTTGATCCTGCCCATCAGTTCCAGGGCCTTTTTTGCCGGGGCCGGGCTGGGATAGCAGAACATGGCGCCCATGAGGGGAAACAACCTGTAATGAATTTCATTGGCCTTGGCCAGGTCGCCGGCCAGGGCTGCCTCCATCATATCAGCCATTGCTCTGGGATAGACATTGGAGGTCACGGAAATAACCCCCTTGCCGCCGATGAGGACCGTGGGCATGGAGGTGAAATCATCACCCGACAGAACGATGAAATCATCCGGGCAGACCCTGATCACCTCGCTGACCTGGTTCAGGCTTCCGGTTGCCTCCTTGATGCCGATGACGTTTTTTAACTGCGCACAACGGGCGACTGTCTCCGGCAGCATATTGGCCACTGTCCGGCTCGGCACATTGTAGAGGAACATGGGGATATCGACCGCCTCGGCAATGGCCTTGAAGTGGTGGTACAGCCCCTCCTGGCTGGGACGGTTATAGTAGGGCACCACGGAAAGCACCGCATCAGCGCCGCTTGCCTTTGCGCTCTCTGTCAGTTCGATGGCCTCAATGGTGTTGTTGGCGCCGGTTCCGGCGATAACGGGAACACGCCCGGCCACGGTCTCTACGGTGAGCTCGATGACCCGTTTATGCTCATCAAAATCAAGGGTGGCCGATTCACCGGTGGTCCCGCAGGGAACAATACCGTGGGTCCCGTTTTCAATATGAAACTCAACAAGATCCTGTAGACCCTGCTCATCCACCCTGCCGTCCTTAAACGGGGTAACGACTGCAACAATGGCGCCCTGGAATGTGCTCATTTTCTACCTCCTGAATACACAGAACTTAATTTTCTTTTAGTGCCTCGGAACTCAGCTCACCAGCATACACAACATGGGCCGGACCCTTCAAAAAAACATTCGAGGCCGCCGGACCCTCTTTGAGGTCAAAGAGAATGGTCAACCTGTCATTGCCGGATGTGACAATATCAACAGGAGACCGGGTTACCCCGGAGACAGCCCCTGTCAAAGCGGCCGCCACCGCGCCCGTACCACAGGCCATGGTCTCGTTTTCCACCCCCCGCTCATAGGTCCGTACCTTCAGCGACCCGTCTTCCAGGGGCTGGACAAAGTTGACATTGGTGCCGGCAGGCATGAATTCCGGGTGAAAACGGATTGCACGGCCCGTCCCGCAGATATCGACCTGCTCGAAATCCTCCACAAAGAGGACCGCATGCGGCACACCGGTATCAACAGAGTGCAGGTCGAGTGTCCGGCCATCAACGTCAACCTGCCGGTTCATTCTGAAATCTCCGGGCTCCGTCATAAGGACGCTGACATTGATGTCGGCAACTTTTGCCTCGATTATTCCGGCCAGGGTTTCAAAACGCATGTGGGCCGGGGCGATACCCTGCATATAGGCAAAACGGGCGGCGCACCGGGCACCGTTGCCGCACATTTCCGCCTCTGAGCCGTCCCCGTTGAAAAAAAGCCACTTGAAATCCGCCTTATCGGAATCTTCAATAAGTATCAGGCCATCCGCCCCGACGGAAAACCTCCGGCGGCAGATCAGCCGGGCAAACTCCGGCATCACCTCCCGCGTGAGACGGGACTCGCGGTGATCTATGAGGATGAAATCATTTCCTGTGCCGCTCATTTTCACGAACGGCAGCGGCATCTGTGTGAACTGCATGTCAGTCCGCCTCCGGAAGGGATTCTCCCCTGATCAGGTCTTCAACATTCTCCCGGGCGCGGATAACATGAAACGTATCGCCCCGGACCAGGACTTCAGCGGCACGGGGTCGGGAGTTGTAATTTGAGGCCATGGTAAATCCATACGCACCGCTGCTCATAATCGCAAGCAGGTCATCCTGGCGGACCATGGGCAGGTTCCTGTCCCGGGCCATAAAATCCCCTGTTTCACAGATCGGCCCGACAATATCGACCATCTGTTTTTCCCCTTCTCCCCGGCACACCGGGATAATCTCGTGGTATGCCCCGTACAGGCTCGGCCTGGTCAGGTCATTCATGGCCGCGTCGACAATGACAAAGTGTTTGTCCTTTTCGCCGCCGGTGTTGACCTTGGTATACTGCACCTGTGTGACAAGGATTCCCGCGTTGCCGACAATGACCCGGCCCGGTTCCAGGATCAGGGTGCAGTCCATACCGCCCAGTTCTTCTTTGATGGCCCCGGCATACTCATGGGGATGCGGAGGCTGCTCATCATCATAGGTAATGCCGACCCCGCCGCCCAGGTCAAGGTAGTTGATGCGGACTCCCTCCTCCTCAAGGCGGGCGACAAAGTGCTTCAGCTTGCGCAGGGCCTCTATAAAAGGATCAATCAGGGTGAGCTGTGAGCCGATATGGCAGCTCACGCCGCAGACGGAAATCCCCTCCATGTCGCGGGCCCTGGCATATTCGGTGAGGGCCTCGTCCACGGGAATGCCGAACTTGTTTTTCGCAAGCCCCGTGGAAATATAGGCATGGGTCCGGGGATCAACATCAGGATTGACCCGAAAGGCAACCGGCGCGTTCCTGCCCAGGTCAAGGGCCACCTTCTGCAGCCGGTCAAGTTCCTGCGGCGACTCCACGTTGAACATCAGGATACCCGCATCAAGGGCCTGCCTGAGTTCAGCCCCGGTCTTGCCGACCCCGGAGTAAATAATCCTGTTCGGGGCCATCCCGCCCTGCAGGGCCCTGAACAGTTCGCCTCCGGAAACAATGTCCGCCCCGCCGCCCAGGCGGGCGAACAGGTTCAGGATGGCAATGTTGGAACACGCCTTGACAGCAAAGCAGGTCAGGTGATCCGTGCCGTCAAACCCGCTGTCAAAAGCCTCGAAATGCCGGACCAGGGTCGCCTCGCTGTAGAGATAAAACGGCGTTCCCACCCTGCGGGCAATTTCGGTAACCGGTACCTCCTCGCAGTGCAGTTCGTTTTCTTTATATTGAAAATGGTGCATGGCTATCTCTCAACAGAGGGTGTTTTTCTCACCACACGTGTTACTTTCGTACTGATACTTCCGCTGACGGCGCACTCTCGTTTGCAGGAGAGGCCGTATCAATACTCGTCACGGAATACCACCACTGATCCGCATCAGGCGGCGCCGTATCCGTAAACAGGGTAACCGGCGCGTTCACCTCGCCCACCCTGGCGGATTTCTCTTCATGGGGCAGCCGCCGGTAAATTCTGTATCCTTTCAGGTCGCCGTCAGCGACAGGGTTCCAGACAACCTTCACCTTGTCAACTGTTTGAATTGCGTTCACGCCGTCCGGAACGGCGGGAGCAGTCCGATCAACCGGCACTGCGGATACGGTGCTGGATGATCCACCGCCCACCTGGCCCTTTGCATACATTGTAACCGCCTGGACCTTGTACACGTACTCACGGCCGTTGACAACATCCGTATCTTCAAACCGCACCCCGTCATGAAGCCCGCCCAGGGGAACAAAAGGCACCTCGCCCGTGCTTCGGTACACCTGGTACTTGACCGGATCTTCAATCGGGGCTCCGTCCACAAACGCCGTAACCTTGGACCACTTCAGGATGATCTTTCCGTCTCCGGCCCGTGCACTGAGGCTCTCCGGGGCGCTGGGCGGTGTATTCCACATGAAGGAAACAAGGTTGGAGTCAGCGCTTTCCGCCCACCAGCCCGCCCTGGACCTGACCTTGAAGAAAAAGAGATGGCCCGGCCTGAGCAGGGTGGAACTGTAGGTCGCTGTTTTCGCAGTTCCTTCCGATACTGCCCCACCCGGCAGCTTAAGCGGCTCCCCAAAGGGAACAGGGCAGGTATCACAGTATGCATCAGCGGGCACAACGGCCCGGTACAGGTCAAAAGAAGTGATGTCCGTCAGCTTGTCCCCCCGAACGGTCTTCTCCGGATAGGTCCAGTACAGGGTGACCCCTTTTTCGCTGAGTTCATAGCGCAAATCCGTTATCGGCTGCGGAACGATCTCCTCCGGCGGTACCGGCATGGTTTTGTACCCGCACCCTACCAGCCCGGACAGCAGCAGGGCAAACGTCGCAATCAGGCTGAAAAATAAATGATTATGGCCTGCTTCTCTCTTTAATAATCCCATCATGTTATCCCCAGTTTTTTTTCCGCGAGGTCAAGCGCTTCCACAACTCTCACTGCTGCCGTTCCTCCTGCGGATTTCCGGCTGTTGACCGAACCCTCAACGGAAAGGAACTCTTTGATGTCATCTCCAATCAGTTCAGAAAATTCTTTGAACTCCCGTACCTCCATATCCACAAGCTCAATCCCCCTGCCCTGGCAATGTGCCACGATCCGGCCGACAACGCCATGGGCCTGGCGGAAAGGCATGTTTTTTCGTACCAGATAGTCAGCCAGGTCCGTTGCCGTCATGAAGCCTCCCGCGGTCGCCTCTCTCATCCTGTCCGTATTAAACGATACATTTTCAAGAAGTTCCGCGGTGATGGACAGGCTTGTCCTGACCGTATCAAGCGCGTCAAACAGAGGCTCCTTGTCTTCCTGCAGATCCCGGTTATAGGTCAGCGGCAGTCCCTTGACAGTCATGAGAAGAGACATCAGGGCTCCGGTTACCCGGCCCGACTTGCCCCGGATCAACTCCGGGATGTCCGGGTTCTTTTTCTGCGGCATGATTGATGAGCCGGTACAGTACCGGTCTCCGATCTCAACGAACCCGAACTCCCTGCTTGACCAGAGAACCAGCTCCTCGGCCAGGCGGCTTAAATGAAGCTGAATGACCGTGCAGCAGAACAGGAACTCAAGCGCAAAATCCCGGTCCCCGGAGGTATCCATGGAGTTTTGGGTGATACCCTGAAAACCAAGCTCTTCGGCAACCGACTCCCGGTCAATGGGCAACCCCGTGCCGGCCATGGCCGCGGCGCCAAGGGGAAGAAAGTTGAGCCGGTCAAGACAGTCCCGCATCCGACCACGGTCCCGGTCAAGCATTTCATAGTACGCCAGCAGGTGGTGGGACAACAGTACCGGTTGGGCCCGCTGCAGGTGGGTATAGCCCGGCATTATCGTTCCCAGGTATTTTCGGGCCAGCACGACAAAACCCCTTTGCGCCTTTGTCAGCAGCTCTCCTATGTTTTCACCCTCCTCCCGGAGGTAGAGCCGCAGGTCGAGAGATACCTGGTCATTGCGGCTGCGGGCAGTATGGAGCTTTTCCCCGGCCGGACCGATCTTCTCGGTCAGGGCCTTTTCAATATTCATGTGCACGTCTTCCAGTTCAGGCCGGAAGACAAAGGCGCCCGCTTCGATGTCGCGCCTGATCTCGGCCAGGCCGTCCACAATGGCCGCACATTCCTGGTCTGTGATGAGTCCCTGGCGGGCCAGCATCCTGGCATGCGCCTGTGAACCCAGAATATCCTGCCTGAAAAGCCGGGCATCGTACTGCACCGAGGCTGTAAATGCTTCCACCGAGGCCTCTGTTGCCTCGGCAAAACGGCCGCCCCAGAGCTTGGGCGATGATTTCCTGTCCGCGGAGTCGCTCATTATCCGTGCTTCCTGCTCAATGCCTGGATCTGCATGCGCAGGCTGTTCAGCTTGATAAAACCGGCCGCATCGGCCTGGTTGTAGACTTCGTCTTCCTCAAAGGTGGCAAAACTTTCATGGTACAAGGAGTTATCCGACCTGCGGCCCACCGGGATACAGTTTCCCTTGTACAGTTTGAGCCGTACGGTCCCATTGACGCTGTGCTGTGTTTCATCCATGGTTTTCTGCAGCAGCTCCCTTTCCGGGGAAAACCAGAAACCGTTGTACACCAGCTCCGCATAGCGCGGGACAAGTGAATCCCGGATCCGCATGACCTCACGGTCCAGGGTTATGGTTTCCAGGTCGCGATGGGCGGCCCGCAGAATCGTGCCTCCGGGTGTTTCATACACGCCCCGTGACTTCATGCCCACAAACCTGTTTTCCACCATATCAAGCCGCCCGATGCCGTTGGCGCCGCCCAGTGCATTCAGCCTGGTCATCATCTGCAGAGGGCCAAGCTGTTCACCGTCAATGGCCACCGGGTTTCCTCCCGCAAAGGTAAGCTCCACGTACACCGGCCTGTCCGGTGCCTTTTCCGGCGAGACACTCAGCTTGAACATGTCCTCCTCGGGTTCATTCCAGGGATCTTCCAGAATACCGCCCTCAAAACTGATATGGAGCAGGTTTTCGTCGGAACTGTACGGCTTTTCCCTGGTCACCGGGACCGGGATGTCATGCTCCCTGGCAAAGGCCAGCAGCCTGTTGCGGGAGTTGAGATCCCAGATCCTCCAGGGGGCGATGATCGACAGCCTGGGGTTAAGGGCCAGGTAGGCCAGCTCGAAACGAACCTGGTCGTTCCCCTTGCCGGTGGCGCCGTGGCTCACCGCATCACCACCCTCCTCCGCGGCAATGCGGACCTGTTCCTTGGCGATTAGCGGGCGGGCCAGGGAGGTTCCCAGCAGGTACGATCCCTCATAAATGGCATTGGCCCGGAAGGCCGGAAAAATATAGTCCCGGGCAAACTCCTCGCGCAGGTCGGAAATAATAACCTTCTCGGCCCCGGTGGCCATCCCCTTTTCGCGCACGGCATCCCAGTCCTCCTGCTGCCCTACATCGGCGGCAAAGGCGACCACCGGGCACTGGTATTCTTCACGCAGCCATTTCAGGATAACAGATGTGTCCAGCCCGCCTGAATAGGCCAGTATAATTTTATTTACACGCATTTTTTCCTGTTATTGAGAGTTTTTTTCAAACCAGCCGGCTCCACGACAACCTTTCCGGTCCAGGCAGCACCGTATTTCAGCCTGCAAAGTGCTCCAGGATCGCCTTGTGAATATGCATCTTGTTCTCTGCCTGGTCAAAGGCCACACACTGGTCCCCTTCGAGAACCTCCTCGGTAATTTCCTCTTCCCGGTGCGCCGGCAGACAGTGCAGGACCACGGCGTCATCTTTTGCATGCCGCAGCAGGTCGCTGTTCAGCTGAAAGGGTTGAAATACCCGGGCCCTTTTCTCCTGTTCCTTCTCCTGTCCCATGGATGCCCAGACATCGACGTTGATGACATCCGCGTCTTTCACCGCTGCCACCGGGTCGTCAAGAAGGGTAATGGGCTGGCCGGCACGCTGCCGGGACTGCTCAAGGACCTTCGCATCAGGCCCATACCCCAGCGGACATGCCAGGGTCAGCGGAAACCCCATCACTGATGCCGCCTCGATCCAGGAGTTGGCCATGTTGTTGCCGTCGCCAAGCCAGACGATCTTGAGCGCCCCCGGATCCCCTTTTGTCTCAAAAACCGTCATGATATCGCTTAAAATCTGGCATGGATGATAGAGGTCGGTCAGGGCGTTTATGACCGGAACATCGGAAAACCGGGCCAGTTCCTCCACAACCTGCTGACCGTAGGTACGGACCACGACCGCATCCACATAGCGGGCCAGGACCCGGGCCATATCCTTGAGCGGTTCGCCCCGGGTCAGCTGCGATTCCTTGGAGGACATATGGATGACCTGCCCCCCCAGTCCATACATGGCGGCCTCAAAAGAGACCCTGGTCCTTGTGGAAGGTTTGTCAAACAACATGCTTATTGTTCTTCCGGCAAGCGTCTGGTTCCGTTTTCCTTCCGCTGCCTCCCGTTTCAGGGTAATGGCCCTTTCTACCAGAGCGGTCAGTTGTCGTTCGCTGCAATCCTTGAGCGCCAGCAGGTGGTTCTTCATAATCCAATCTCGATGCACCTGAAACTGCCCGGTAAAAATATCTGATCACGGGAACTGCAATTGATCAGCATATCATTCACCATACAGTTTTCATTAATAAAAATTTTAATTTATACAAAAAAAGAGCCTGATTGCAAAGAGAATTCAAAAAAAGCGGAAACACGACAGACGGAACGACTGCCTTACAGAACGCCGTTGCTGCAACATACACCCGTATTCCGTACAATACGTTAAAATAATGCCTCCCTGTGCCGGTATTTTTTTTACAAAAATTCTGCCTATGCTATACTGAATCAGTACTGTCCGGCAACACACTCCGATAAAGGGAGGAAACCATGCCTAACACACCAGCGTCGCGGACTACAAAATCACGGTTTTACCTCTTCTTCGGCCTGATTTTTCTTGTCCTGCTGTCCCGGCCTGTACAGGCGAAAGAAAAGCTCACCATCGGCCTGCTGCCGGAGATGAATGTTTTCTCCCAGATGCAGAGGTACCGCCCCCTGGCCGAGTACTTAGGCCGCAAGCTGGACATTGACGTGCAGCTGACCATGCTCAGCAGGTACGGCAATATTATTGAACGTCTCCGGGAGAACAAGATTGATGCCGCCTTCCTGGGGTCATTCACCGGTACACTGGCGATCTCCCAGCTCAATGTCGAGCCCCTGGCACGGCCCATCAACCTTGACGGAACCTCCACCTATCACGGCCTGCTCTTTGTGCGTAAAGACAGCGGCATCAAGAATGTTCAGGACATGCGCAACACGACCATGGCCTTTGTCGAGCGGGCAACCACGGCCGGGTACATTTTTCCACTGGCTTATTTCAAAAAAAACGGAATTGCAGAGTATGAGACGTTCTTCAAGGAGTCTTTTTTTGCCGGCAGCCACGACGCGACCATTGATGCCGTATACAGGAAACAGGCCGACATCGGCGCTGCCAAGAACACGATTTTTGAGTATTACATGGCCAAGAACCCGCAGGTTGCGGAGCAGATCGAGGTGCTGGCCCGGTCCACTTCGGTACCGTCAAACGGTCTCTGCGTACTTCCCAGCGTCAGCCGGGAGCTGCGGACCCGGCTCCGGAAAACCCTGCTTGCCCTTGATGGCAGCGAAGAGGGAAGGGAGGTGCTCAAAAAACTTAGGGCAGTAAAATTTGTCAAGACAGACCGACAGGATTACGGACCCGTTATGGATATGGCCATGGATGCGGGTATCGACCTTGAGAGCTACCGCTACCGAAATGAGTAAAAACGATTCCCGCCTAAAACACAGAGGGGCAGTGTAGTGCGAAAACGAATCATCATCGCCTTTGCCCTCATCTTTGCCCTGTTTCTGACCGGTTCAGCCATCATGATTTACAGCATGGTGCGTACTACGGACAACCTCCGCTATCTTATCGGACTGCATGAAATCGAAGATATCCGCCAGGACCTTTTCAGCAGCATCCAGAGGGTCCAGTCGTATGTTTACGCCTCCCATGATGTTTTTACGGCAAACCTTGACGAAATAATCAACAACACCAGCATCATGCATCAGGCCATCAGAAAATGTAATGACTGTCATCATGTGCCGAAAATAAAAAAAGAGCTTGATGAAACGACCCGCCTGGTTGATGTCTTTGAAGAGCAGCTCAGCTACCTGATCACCATTGTCTCTGAAGTTGAACGGCGGCAGAACAAGCAGCAGGAAGTTTTTCAGCTGAGCACCGATATATTGTCCAAGGTCGAGTACATGGTCAGCGCGGCCGGCGCTACCATCCAGAAAAGAACCGGTGAGGCCATGGACAACCTGAACCGGGTCTATATCATGGTGGCCCTTACCATGTTCGGCACCCTTGTTTTAGCCGTGGTGATTGCCAACTATCTTTCCAACTTTATAACCCGGCCCATTGATGCCCTGGTGGAAAGCACCAGAAAAATTTCCCGCGGCCAGTGGGGGTACCAGACAACCATCCGGACCACGGGAGAGTTCAAGGAGCTGGTTTCCTCGTTCAACAGGATGAGCCATTCCCTTGCCAGGCAGAGAGAAAGGGAACAACTCCATGTCGAGGAACTGCGGAATGCGCAGAAACAGCTGGTCGAGGCTGAAAAACTCACGGCACTCGGTACCCTGGCCGGAGGTATTGCCCATGATTTTAACAATATCCTCTGCGGCATGCTCGGCCATCTCAACCTCCTTTCCAAGTAGCTCCTGACCTTTGCCCGCCAGAAACCCATGGAGCTGCAGCCGACCAGCCTGAACACCTGTGTGCGGGACGCTGTTGAGCTCATTGAAAAAACCTTTGACAGGATGATCAGCCTCAATGTTGACCTGAAGCCGGATCTTCCTCCGGTCACGGCCGATCCGGCTCAGCTGGAGCAGGTCATTATCAACCTGTGCGTCAATGGTCGCGATGCCATGCCTGACGGAGGCGCCATCTCTCTCAGCACGGACTCCTTTGAGGCGGACCCGGTGTTCTGCGCCACCCATCGTGACGCCCGGCCGGGCCGATACCTCGTGCTGACCGTCAGCGATACGGGCACGGGCATTGATGAAAAAATCCTGCCCCGGATCTTTGACCCCTTCTTTACCACCAAGGAGGTCGGCAAGGGCACCGGTTTGGACCTGGCAATGGTGTACGGCATCGTCAAAAATCACGAGGGATTCTGCACCATTGATTCAGCGCCGGACCAGGGAACTACCATCAAGGTGTACATCCCGGTCATCGAGGAACTCAGCGTTGAACCAGAACCGGTTCTGCCGACAGGCAGCCCTGCCGGCAAGACCATCTTAATCGTCGACGACGAACCCATGATCATTGTTATGCTCAAGGAACACCTGGAAGAGCTGGGCTGCACAATACTGTCTGCTGAAAACGGCAGGCAGGCCGTTGACATACTCAGGGAAAAGCAGGATGAAATCGACCTGATTATTCTCGATATCAACATGCCTGTGATGGACGGTACGGAGGCGTACCGGGAATTCCTCAAGATAAAACCGGATGTCCGGGTGCTGGTCGCATCCGGTTATATTCTGGACGAAGATACCAGGGAAATACTCGGTCTGGGCGCCCAGGGTTTCCTCCAGAAACCATTCAGGCTGGACAAGGTGGAAGGAAAAATCATGGAGATCCTGCAGGGCCGGGAGGCCTCCGGCTGAACTCAGCTGTCGCCCCCGGGAACCTCTTTCAGAACCCTGGTCAACCTGGTCACCATCTCGTCGATCTCGGCGTGACTGACAACCAGGGGTTGAATAAAGCGCAGCACCCTGTTGCCGGCAAAGTTTATCAATATTCCCTGCTCAAAGAGTCGTTCAACAATTGCCGGCCCCTGGCTGATTCCCTGTTCGGTGAGCACCAGGCCAAGCAGCAGCCCCCTGCCCCTCGCCCCGGTTGCAAGGGCCGGAAAATTACCGGCAACCTCTTCCAGCCGTGCGGCAAGGTAGCGTCCATTCGCCTGAACAGTATCAAGAAAATCATCTGCCAGCATCAGCTTCAAGGTGGCAACAGCTGCCGCCGCTGCAACCGGATTGCCGCCGAAGGTCGAGGCATGCGTGCCCACGGTGAACGAGGCCGCAATTTCCTCTGTCGTCAACATGGCTCCGATGGGCAGGCCGTTGCCCAGGGCCTTGGCAACGGTCATGATGTCCGGCGTTACCCCAAGCTGTTCATAGGCAAAGAGGGTGCCGGTGCGTCCCATCCCCGTCTGCACCTCATCAAAGATGAGCAGCAGCCCGTTTCTGTCACACAGGTCCCTGATAGCCCGCAGGTATGGTCTGTCAAGGGGGCGCACCCCGGACTCACCCTGCAGGGGTTCACATAAAACAGCGCAGGTGTGTTCATTGATAAGCCTTTCCAGCCGGGCTGGATCGCCGAACTCGGCATGCACAAACCCCTGGGGCAGGGGTTCAAAACCCTCGTGAAACCTGGGCTGGCCTGTTGCGGCCACGGTGGCAAGGGTGCGGCCGTGGAACGAACCGGTCAG
>JAJRVA010000040.1 GCA_024277485.1 Deltaproteobacteria bacterium
ATACCACAGACCAGGGATGGCGCTTTTTATCCCAGTAGCCTGGAACGTGGTCTGCGCTCCGAGAGAGCCTTGAAATCAGCTTTGGCCGAGATGTATGTTCAAGGCGTGTCAACCCGTAAAGTTGCCAAGATCACAGAAGTCCGCCACCCATCCGGCATTTTTCAGCAGAGCCAGATGCCGGGATACGGTGGACTGCGGCAACTGCAATACTTCCACCAGGTCGCACACGCACAGTTCACCCTGCCCTAAAAGAGAAAGGATGCGCAGCCGGTTTCATCGGCCAAGGCTTTCATCATGTTGACAGTATTCTTCATCCTGAAAAGGATATATCCGGATAAGCGGATATATCAAACAAAAAAATGTATTCACCATACCACTGTCGTGTATTGGGAAACAATCCATGCCTGCCGGCGCCGATGTTCATTCGTTGATATGTCCTTTCAGCACAAAGGTTGTAACCGTTGTTTTCTATACGCCCGGTTCGTCACGACTTCATTTCAGTAAAATGGTATTGACATTTCTCGAAAAATAAATGAATAATCATTCAGTTCTCAGTGTTTTTCCTCTTGACATTTTTGAAAAGAGAGCTATGACTTACATGCTTTTTGAGTAAACTTCATAGTTCCTGCCACACCGACACATCGAAACGATAAATATGAGGCCCGGATCTTTGCCGGGGGAGTAGTTGTTCATACATCTGCTGGTGTTACTGGTGTAGGATTCTGGTCGTTAATTTTAGTTCAGGAGAGGTTCTTTACAGATGATTTTTAAGATTTTTCCATTTCTGCTCTGGTTCAAAGGGTACAAAATAGGTGATTTCAAGCTTGACCTGCTGGCAGGTATAACCGTCGCCCTTGTTCTGATTCCGCAATCAATGGCTTATGCCCAGTTAGCCGGTCTTCCGGCATACTATGGCCTCTATGCCGCCTTTCTTCCCCCCATGGTGGCGGCGCTTTTCGGTTCAAGCCGTCAACTGGCAACCGGTCCTGTTGCCGTTGTCTCCCTGATGTCTGCAGCCTCCCTTGAGCCGTTGGCCACAGCCGGCGGCCCTCAGTTTATCGCCTACTCCATCGTGCTGGCCCTCACGGTTGGTGTTTTTCAGTTGTCCCTGGGCGTGTTCCGCCTCGGACTGGTGGTCAACTTCTTATCTCATCCGGTCATCAACGGCTTTACCAATGCAGCAGCAATCATCATTGCATCGTCCCAGTTTTCCAAATTTTTCGGAGTATATGTTGACAAGGCTTCGCACCATTACGAGACCATGATGCGTGTCGCGCAGGCGGCCATGGACTACACTCATATTCCCACCCTGCTGTATGGTACCGGCGCAGTGCTGATCATGGTTGTCCTGAAAAGGATCAATCCGCGTATTCCCAATGTTCTGGTGGCGGTTGCGTTAACTACAATCATTTCCTTTTTTACCGGCTTTAATAATGACGCTTTTGTTGATGTGAGCAGGATAAATCTCGCTGGTTTTGACCAGAAAATCACAGATTTCAACCAGGCCGTGGCCCAGATTGAAACCCTCGGCAAGGAGCGGGCTGAACTCGGTCTTGCTGTCGATACATTGAAAAAGCGTCCGGCCGAAGGACATGGCGGTAAATCACTCGAGCTGATTGAACTTGAGGCCAGGGTTGCCAAGCTTACTGCCAGGATGGATGAAGCCAAGTACCGCGCCCACCTGGCGCGGACAGAGTTGCGCGGCATGAAGTTTGAGGCCGTGAAGACCGGTGAAGACGAAAACGCACAATATGTTTTTTATCCCAAGGGTGAAACTGCTGCGGTGGAAACTGATGGCGGAACCTGGCGCTTGAAGGTCGGCAATAAAGAGCTTGACACCGCTCACCTGAAAATGATGGGCGGCGGCGCAATTGTCGGTGAAATCCCCAAGGGCCTGAGCTTTGCCATGCCGGGGACCGTGAAAGATCCTGTAACAGGCGAAAAGACCGGGGAAAGTCTTCTCAGTCTTAAAACCTTCCTGAAATTGCTGCCTACCGCTATTATCATCTCGCTCCTCGGCTTTATGGAGGCAATCGCCATTGCCAAGGCCATGGCTGCCCAAACCGGCCAGAAGCTCGATCCCAACCAGGAACTTATCGGCCAGGGGCTTGCCAATATTTGCGGTTCGTTCGGTAGTTCCTACGCGGTTTCCGGATCTTTCTCGCGCTCAGCGGTAAACCTTCAGGCAGGAGCGGTTTCCGGTATCTCGTCGGTGGTGACCTCCCTGGTGGTGGTGTTGACCCTTTTCTTCTTCACGCCGTTGCTCTACCATCTTCCCCAGGCCACCCTGGCCGCGGTCATCATGATGGCGGTTATCGGCCTGATCAATGTCAAGGGTTTTGTCCATGCCTGGAAGGCCCAGTGGTATGATGGGGCGATTTCAATTCTCAGTTTTCTGGTAACCCTGTATTTTGCCCCCCATCTTGACAAGGGCATCATGGTCGGGGTTGCCCTGTCCATGGCTGTCTTTCTGTATAAATCCATGCGTCCGATTGTGGCCAGCCTGTCCCTGAACGAGGAGAATGTCCTGAAGAGCGCCGAGCATTACCGCCTCAAGGGCTGCCGTCATATCTCGGTCGTCCGTTTTGACGGGGCCCTGTTTTTCGCCAATGCCAGCTATCTTGACGAGCAGGTTGCCAAGTTCCGGACCGAGCAGCCTGATCTCCGGTATATCCTCCTTGATGCCAAGGGGATCAACGACATGGACGCGTCAGGTGAGGAGGCGCTTTCCCTCCTGGTTGACCGGGTCCGGGCTGCAAATCTCGGCTTTGCCATGTGCGGAGTAAAGGGACAGATCATGTCTGTCATGGAGCGGACCGGTCTCATTGAAAAAATAGGAATGGAAAACCTCTATCCCAATACCAGAACCGCTGTCGCGGATATAGTGGAAAAGGTTCATGATCACACCGACCTGCCGGAAAAGGGGTGCAAAAACTGCCCCTTGACAAGGTTTATTCCGGAAACAGTTTGATTGTATCGCGTCAGGCGTACAGCAAAAAAGCGGGATCCACCAGGATCCCGCTTTTTTGTTTGGTCGGAAAGAGAAAATCTACAGGCCCAGGCTCGTTGCGGCACGTTCAAAATCTTCTTCCTTCACATAGATGAGATAGCCGTATCCTCCCCGCCCATCAGACACGCCGCTTGAAGAATACACGTTGATGTTTTCTTCGTAGAGTTTCTGATGGATTCCGGCCAGGGCCCCTAATTCATCATCCCCCTGGACAAGCAGGGCATGGTGCGGTCCGTCAAGATTCATGCCGGATAACCTGGCCTCATGGCTCAGCTTTGCCGGGTCATCCGGAAAGAAAGCAAGCTGGGTCGAGTTCGGGCCGATGGGAATAGCGGAAAAGGCCAGCAGATTTATTCCCATACCTGCCATGAGGTTGAGAAGCTTGTACGCTTCTCCTGGTTTGTCCTGGACGGTTGTGTAGAAGTATTCGACACGCTGGATAGTAAATGGCATGATTGACCTCCCGGTATGTTGGCAAGAGATGGTTTCGTTCAAATGATTGCTCCTGCTTCTCTTTTAATTATACGATCTCAGCAGGTGTCCTGTCAAACCGGTGTCCGGCGTCCGTGCAGTAAGCAGGGTGTTATGCTCTGTTGAACATTTTTTACATTTATCAGATCCCTGATTGCCCGAATACACGTTTTCCTGGTAAAATAAAGACAGCCTGATGAACAGAAATTTTCGCAAGGTGCATCGTGCGGCAGAGTATCACCACTGAAAAGATTCCCATC
>JAJRVA010000041.1 GCA_024277485.1 Deltaproteobacteria bacterium
CCACCACACCTGCTTGACATTTGCCTGTTTCTTCGCAATGTATTCTGTAGTTGATGATTGGGTGCCTGTTATTCTGGAAATATACCGCGTGCCCGTGATCAGTTACAGTAACGTAAAAAAGTGGAAAAAGGTGCTCATTATGAAAATCGTTGTCAGGGACAAGGCCAGGGAAATGCTGGCCGACAAGCTGGGACCTCAGGAATTTCTGCGGGTGGGTATTACCGAGGGTGGCTGCGCAGGTCTTACCTACAGCGCTGAATTTGACCGGCAGATGAAAGGGGACGAGAGTGTTGTTTTTGAATCCGGCAATATCCGAATCGTCTCCGACATGGACAGTCTCCGTTATCTCGACGGTCTGATTGTCGACTACTCTGAAGAACTGATTGGAGGCGGCCTGCAGTTCACCAATGACAAGGCCGACACAACCTGCGGCTGCGGCGCCAGTTTCAACCTTGCCGGCTTCCCGGTCGCGGAAGACGGCAAGTGCTGCTCCTGACTGGTTGACAGATCCGAAAACTACGCATTCAAAGGTGAAAGCAACAAAAGATCACCGCTGAGGTTTCATGCTCATCCCTCCATATACTCTCTGAACGCGCCGGTCAGGCGGGTACGGATTCCCGCAGGTTCCCATAGACCGCGAATTGAAACGGGGTCGCCTTTTCCAGGCAGAGGCTTTCCGCCAGGCCCGCCTGCCGCAACTGTGAAGCCACCTCGTCAAGCGTGAATGCGGCCCGCAGGGAGTGTGTCATGTCCCGGCGCAGCATTGCCGGGGCGTCCGGCATGTATTTGTTGACCACGGTCCGCAGTCGTTCTTCGCTTTCGGGCCGCAGAAGATCGACAATCAGGATGGTCGCACCAGGCAGGCCGTAGTCCCTGACGGCCTGCCACAGGACCATGGGATCGGCAAGGTGGTGGAGAAAGCTGTTGGAAACGATCATTGCGTAATGGCGGCGCAGTATGGACGGCCGATGGGGCAGGACCCCGCAAACAAGATGAATCCGGTTTTCCAGTCCCGCCCGCTGCACGGCCTGCCTTGCGTACGCAAGCATCCGGGGAGCACCATCCACACCATATATTTCGCAGGCTGGAAAACGACGGGCCAGGCGCAGGGGAATGGCTGCCGTGCCGCATCCCAGGTCCAGAACCGCACCGGCAATGTCCAGCTTGGGAAAGTATTTCTTGAAACACTGCATGAACAGCCAGTAGGCCCTGTCCAGGTCACTGCCCGCGTAGGCGGCAGCCTGCTCAGGGTCATTCATCAGTTCCGGTTCAATGACTCGTTTCATTGTATCTGGTCAGCGCGTATCAGGGTCATTTTCAGCGTGTATGCGGACGGGCCGAAGGTCTTGAGTTCTATATTTTCAGGAATCAGAACGGAGCCGATTTTCCTGCATGATGTCCCGACAATGGAACGGTCAAGGAGCTGTCCGGAACTGTAACTCTGTATCTGCAGGCAGGCTTCACCACCGGTTACGATATCGGTTATTCTTCCGTCCGCTCCTGTATACCGGCAGACGGGTGTTCCGTCTGCGAGCTTTCCTGCCCGCATGACATTCCCGGCAGGCGGTTGAAAGACCGCCCGTGCATCCCGTACCAGCCCTGTGGCAAAGCCGGGCCTGTCAAAGGGAGGAACAGCCCGTTGTATCTCAAAACTGTTGTCATCACGATATACCGCCTCAAAAAGCGTCAACCCTTCGACCGTGATCAGGGCGCTCTCCAGTGTTGTCCCGGTCAGGCTGGTCACCCCTATGACCGTTGACCCGGCGCCATTTTCCGTGCTGAAAACAATGGAATGGACAAACTGCCAGCTGCCTGATGGAAAAAACTCCGCGCAGGCCGGATTTTCCTGCCGGTCTCCTGCCGCGGCCAGGTCCGGCAGGCGCTGCGGGTTTTCCGCTGCGCAGGAAACAAGGAAAAACAGGACTGCAGGCAGGCAGAAGAAAGACGGTTTCATGGCACGGTAAAGAGTGTTGCCGGAATCTCTCTGTTCAGGACCCTGCCTGTAAAGGATATCAGCGTGTAGGAGCCAGGACCTTCAAAGAGTATTAGCGAGTCCAGCAGGCCGGCTTTATCGGCAAGCCGCAGTTCAATACTGCTGATAAGGGAGCGCAGCCCTTCTTCCCTGGGGGTCAGGACAATGGTCCGCGCATCCCTGAACTCGGTCGTAAAGGCCGCATTGTCGGAGAAACGGCCGTCAAGCCAGTTACTGATCTCACCGAGCACGACCTGCATGGCATCAAGCCGGAGCCCCTTTTCTTCCACAAGCTGCCCGTTGTGACCGGTAAATTTCCTGACTTTTCCCCCGTACATGAGCAGGATGGACCGCAACGGGGCCTGGTATTCCCAGCGAAGATTGCCGGGTACCTGAAAAACAAACCTGCCCCGGGACACGAGAGGCCGGGCAAGAATCTTGAGGTGCTTTTCCTGGACAAAATCCGCCTGCACGGAGCGCAGCCGGATGGATGCTTTGCCCGGGTCGGCGGAATCCCGCGCCGGCACAGGACCGGCCCATACCAGGGAAAAGAACACCATAATCAGGCCGAAAACCGGACCTTGCATCAGAACATTCCCCCGTTGACGGAAACAACCTGCCCGGTCATGTACGAGGCCGCCCCGGAGCAGAGAAATCCCACCACCCCGGCAACCTCTTCAGGCCTGCCGATGCGGGCCATGGGGATCATGGTCTTGATATGGTCCTTCGGGGCATGGGCTATCATGTCCGTTTCAATCAGCCCCGGCGCCACCACGTTGACCCGGATGCCCAGGCGGGCCACCTCGGCGGCAACAGCCCTGGAGGCTGCGTTCAACCCTGCCTTGGCCGCCGCATAGTTGGCCTGGCCCCGGTTGGGCACGAGCGAGGCTGCCGACGAGAGAGAGACTATGGCTCCGCTCCGGTTGCGCACCATTTTTTCCAGCACCGGCCGGGTCATGTTATAAAAACCGTTCAGGCTCGTATCGATAACTGTTTGCCAGTTGTCGGGGGACATCATCATGAACAGACCGTCACGAATAATCCCGGCATTGTTGACCAGGATATCTATCCGGCCGAATCTTTCGGCAATATCCTCAACAACATTTTCCGCTGTCTGGCCGTCCCGCACATCAAACTGATACACTTCGCCACGGCCGCCGGCCTCCTCCAGCATGGACAGGGTCTGTTCGGCGCCCTTCCTGTCTCCCATGTAGTTGACAACCACATAACAGCCGGTTCCGCCGAGCTCCACGCAGATTGCCCGGCCGATCCCCTTTGATCCCCCGGTAACGATGGCAATTTTCCGTTCATTCTCCATGGTTTTGTTACTCCGCCTGAAAGAGTTGCAACGTCGCCTGTCCGATCAGTGTGTCCGACCGGTGCATTTCACAGGACACCTCCCTGAGATTGCCGAAAATATGGGTATTCCTGGCCCTGACAACAACTGTGCTGCCGAGTTTAAGGCCATCAACAAAAAATTCCGCTTTTTTCACCCCCACCAGCCAGCCCATCCGGTCCGAATCCAGCCCCCTGGTATGGACCCGATCCCAACCGTTGCATACACCTGCAGTCTGCGCGGCCAGCTCAACCATAACCAGCGGATGAACCGCACCGCCTTGTACCAGCGGCCATGTCTTTTCGACAATACAACGGGTAACGGCATGGTCGGCATCGACTTCAAGGACCTCACGTATCAGTACCATGCGGCCGCGATGCGGAAGCAGATCTTCCAGGCTCAGATTGGCGAGTGTAGGTGGCATCGTTCTCCATATTGATAGCAGTTCCGGTATAAATACCTCATTTTCTCGCGAACAACCACCAAATCTGATGACAAAAATTTTATGGCATTATATATATTTCAGACTGCACAGGTTACGGAACCCATGCGATGAAAAAGATACTATCGCCTGCCGCAGGGCCAGACAGAAATGACGCGGCGCTGTAGAATACTGTTTTCAGGCGGGCGGCAATCCGCTTTATAAACCACTGACTGGACCGGAGCGCGCATGTCTCCTTCAGCCCCAACCATGACAACCAATCCGGAAGCAAAAAGATGAATGAACTGACAGAAGAACTCAAGGTCAAGCTTATCGACATTTTAAATCTCCCTGATGTTACCCCGGAAGACTTTGACGAAAATGCACAGCTCGTCGGCGGTGAACTCGGTATCGACTCCATCGATGTGCTCGAAATGGTTGTCATGGTCGAAAAAGAGTATGGTATCATTATCAACAGCCAGGAAGTCGGCGAAAAGGTCTTCTCCTCCCTTGCCGCTCTTGCCGACTACATCAAAGAAAACCGGCCTGGATCATCTTCTTGAACGGGAAACGGGTTTACATTGCCGGGGCCGGAATTACCAGCCCGCTCGGCCGGGGACTCGTTGCCACGGAAAAGGCCTTACGTGAAAACAGATCAACTCTCAGGCCCCTGCAGCTCTTCCCCCTGCTGCAGGGAAGACCGCTGCCGACCGGGCAGGTTTCGGGACTGGATGAGCCCGGTCCCCTGCCCCGGACACACCGGCTGGCGCACAGCGCAGCCATGCAGGCAATTGCCGATTTCGGCAAGCCCCCGGACGCTCTCGTCCTGGGCACCACCACAGGCGGCATCCTGACCACGGAAAAGCTGCTCAGGGAGCGGGAACAGGAAAAAGAACCGTATAGATATCATGGCCTGCACAGTGTGGCCGAATACCTTGCCGGGAAGCTTGCCTGCCCCGGTCCTGTTCTTACAGTTTCCACTGCCTGTTCATCCGGTGCGGCAGCCCTCACCCTGGCCCTGGAAATGCTGCGCAGCGGCAGGGCGGAAAATATCCTGGCCGGTGGTGTTGATTCGCTCTGCCGCCTGACCTATTTCGGTTTCCATTCCCTGCAGCTGGTTGACAAGGACGGATGCAGGCCCCTTGATGTGCGGCGCCGGGGCATGGCAGTGGCCGAAGGCGCAGCCATGCTGCTCCTGACCACCGAAAAACCGGCCTCTCCACTGGCTGAACTGGCAGGCGCGGGCCTGACCTGCGACGCCTATCATCCGGCTGCCCCCCATCCGGAGGGAAATGGCGCCCTTAAGGCCATGCAGGCCGCGCTTTTGGATGCCGGCCTTGACCCGGGCGATATCGACTACATCAGCCTGCACGGGACCGGCACGCCGGAAAATGACCTGGCTGAAGCAAAGGCCGTTCACAGCCTCTTTGCGGTTCCTCCTCCGGTCTCGTCCATCAAGGGGGCAACCGGGCACAGCCTTGCTGCAGCGGGAGCCATAGAGGCCGTGGTGTCGGCAATTGCGGTTGCAAAGGATCTGATGCCTGCAAACACCGGCTTTCAGGAGCCTGACCCTGCGCTTGACCTGATTCCGCTGCAGGAACCGACCACCAGGCCCACTCATGCCGTTCTTTCCAACTCCTTCGGCTTTGGCGGCAATAACGGTTCACTGGTTATTACCGAACCGGAAAAATTTCCGCTGCCGCCTGACAGACCGCCCGGTCCCGGGCTGGCTATCCTCGGCTACTCCTGTCTTACCGGCGCTGGAGATACCGGGGCAACCATGGCAGGGATACAATCGGGTATGCCGATAGCAGGAACAGCGTCAATCAATACCATTTCAAAGGACCTGCCGCCGGGCCTGATCCGGCGCCTGAAAAGGCTGCCGCGCATGGCCCTGTCCCTCGCGGCAAGCGCCCACATGGACTCCGGCTTTGAAGAAAAACCACAGTCCGTCTTCATGGGTACCGGCTGGGGCGCGCTTTCCGAAACCCATGACTTCCTGACCCGTCTTGCCGAGTCTGATGAACAGTTTCCAAGCCCCACTGACTTTGTCGGCTCGGTCCATAACAGCCCGGCCAGCCAGATAGCGATACTTTTTGGCGCCACCGGCGCCAATATCACAACCAGCGGCGGAGATTATTCTTTTGAGCAGGCCCTGATTGCAGCAGACCTTCTTCTGGGAGACACGGACAAGGCCGCCCTTGTCCTTGGGGCCGACGAGGAGCATGCTGCCCTTTCCCCGCTCCTTGACGCCTCCATCAACCCAGAAACCCTGCCGGCCGACGGCGGCGGCGGCCTCCTTGTCGGCAGGTCGGGCGATGGGGCAAAAAGCCGGGTGCGGGTCCCTTTCTACCAGAGCAGCCTGACGGGAGATGCCGTACCTGCATTAATTGATTCACTGGGCGGACAACGGAAACTGCAGGCGGAATGCGCCCTTGTCCTGGCCGGTATACCTGCGGCCATGCGCAGGAACGGTGAGCTGCAGCTGCAGCGATTTATGACCCTGTCAGCACTTGCAGCACCTGTTGTCCGTTACCGGAAACTCACCGGTGAATTTGCCTCTGCCCCGGCTGTGGCAGCGGTAATGGCGACATCCTTTCTTGAAACCGGGATAATCCCGGGATCACTGCTGAAGGGAGATGATCTTTTCCTGGCGGATAAACGTGCAAAAATAGTGGTACTGGGGCTGGGCTCCTGCCTGAGCGCCATGGAGTTTTCCCGGGCATGAGAATTCACCTTGTCTCACCCGACACCTTCTCCGTGCCCTACCCTGTCTACCCATCGACCCTGAGAGTGAGCAAATGGTGAGCAGGATACATGAGCGGGGCCATACCGGACCACTCTGGAAACTGACAGCCCGCCGGTGAAAAAAACGTCCATGCGATCCCAAGCCTCCTTTTCCGACAGCGTACTGGTCATCGGTTCCGGCATCGGTGGTCTCAGCACGGCGATCATCCTGGCCAAGTCAGGCTTTGACGTAACCGTGCTGGAGAAAAATGACCGGGCGGGCGGACTGATGCGCAGCTACACCAGAGAGGGCATCGAGTGTCCCGTGGGGATACACTACCTTGGTTCACTGGATAAGGGACAGATCCTGCGCAGATTCTTTGATTACCTGGGAGTTACTGCCGGGATTCCGGTAACACGCATGGGACGGGGCGGGATTATTGACCGGTACCTTTTCGACGCTTCCGGGAATCAACCCGCCAGGTTTGATTTACCGCAGGGGATGGACCGCTTTGAAGAAAATCTCAAGCAGACATTTCCGGGCGAGCATAAAAAAATTACCGAAATAGTTGCCCCGATACGCAGAGCCGCCAAGCAACTGCATGCGCTTGATCATCTCCATGCGGACGGCAACAACTTCTCGCTCCTTGATCAATCCAGGTCCATGGGGGAAATCCTGGATGAGCTTCAGGTATCACCACGGCTGCGCAGTGTCATGGCGATTCCATCTTCATGGATCGGCGTCCCGCTGCATGACTGTCCGGCATATTTTCATAACATGGCCCTGGCCTCCTATGTCTCATCCTCTTGGCGGCTGGCCTGCAGTGGATCCGAAATGGCGGATGTACTGGCCAACCGCCTGCGTGAGCTGGGAGGAAAAATAATCACCAGGGCGGAGGTCAGCAAAATCCTGGTGAGTTCGCGTGTCGTTACCGGGCTGCAGCTGCAGTCCGGCGAAAAATTAACCGCTGCCACCGTCATTGGAGCGGTTCACCCGAAAGTTGTCCTGTCCATGCTCCCTC
>JAJRVA010000042.1 GCA_024277485.1 Deltaproteobacteria bacterium
CCATGTTGATAGTCAACTGCAGGTCGGAACCCGGCAGAGGTTCAACGCCTTTCAGGTACCGCTGTTCAAAACCAAGGGCATTGACCTCCATGTACTCCCGTCCCTTCTCCCCGCGCAGATCCTTTTCCCGCAACTTCTCCAGCCCCATCTTGCCGACAAGGTCGCCGCCCCGATATACACCCGTTTCTGTCCGGGCAAGCTCTTTCTCACTTATTTCACCAAGGTAACCGATGAGATGGGAGAGATAATTCCCGTAATGATATACCCGCCGGGGAACCACCTCAATCCTGACCCCGGGGAGCTCCAGCCGGTTGTTTTCGATCAGAGCAACTTTTTCCCAGTCAATGTCCTCAGCCAGCCTGATCGGAATATGACCGGGCGTTTCCGCCATTTCCCTGATCCTGTCCAGCAGAACCGAAACATCCACCTCCAGTAAAGAGGCGATTTTTTTCAGGAGTACATCATCAAGACGATTGCCCTCCCTGCTCATGACCACGTTGAATGACGGGCGGTTGGTTACAACCTCCCTGCCCTTGCTGTCAAACACATTTCCCCTGGGAGGAGCGACCTCCACATACCTGACCCGGTTGTTGTCCGCCTGTTTGCCGTACATCTCGCCCTGCTGAATCTGCAGAAACCAGAGCCTTGAAACAAGAATGGCAAAAAAAGAAATGATAATAATCGACGAAATAAGCGACCTTTTTTTGAGAAAATCGAGCTCAGCATCATCCCGGGGAGTAATTCTGGTCATCCGGGCACTCTCATCCCGGACAGCCGGATGGCCGTTTAACTCTTTTTTCTTGCGCCGCTTACGGATATTCTTCATTTTTTGTCATTTTTCGACGACCTGTAACGGTTGCCGGCCCGTACCCGTAACACCCTGTAGGGGATAAAGGTTCGCTGCATCCGTATATTGATAAACTCGAACAGGCGGAACAGCGGAAAGGAAAGAAGAATCATCAGGCCAACCCTGACAAGCATTTCCGGCCATGACCACGGTGCAGACGCTCCCGGTTCAAACAGGGAAAGCCCGATATAAATGATCTTGGACACAACCAGGTAACTGACACCGACCATGGGTACCTGATAAAAAGACTCGCGCACGGGAATTTTGGCGGACATGATCTTGAGCAAAAAAAAGGCGCCGAAACATATTGCCGGGTACATGCCTAAAACAACTCCAGACAGGACATCCATTGTCCAGCTGAGGGGAAAAATAATGATCAGGCTGCGAAGAAGATCAAACCGGTATGCCAGGTACGCCACCAGGATATAATACAGATCCGGTGCCGCAACCCATAACGGGTTCACCATCAGGACTGTGGTCTGCAGCACGATTAAAAGCAGACCAAGGACAATAAAGACGGCAACAATCATGACTACTCCTGAAAAGGCCTTTCCCGTTCAATAATCAGCAGGTCTTCCATGGTAAGGAAATCAACTGCCGGCTTCACCTCAATCTCCAGGAACATCCCCCTCCTCTTCTTGATTACCTTTGAGACCACCCCCACCGGAAGACCGCGGGGGAAGATGCCACCATGTCCGGCGGTAACGACAAAATCACCGACCCGTACATCGACTGTTTTGAGAACATAATTCAGCTTAAACGTGAGAGAACCTGTCCCCTTCAGGATTCCCCGGACTCGGGATTTCTGCAGAAGAACATCTATGGCGCTGCTGGGTGCGATTGCCAGGAGTACCTTGGAAAAATTCGGGGACACGGTCAGCACCTGCCCCGCGACACCTCCTGCGGAAACCACTGCCATGCCCTTGAACACGCCGTCGCTTGCACCCCTGTCGATAATAACCGTCCTGAACCAGCGGGAAGGATCTTTGCCGACAATTCGTGCGGCAAGCAAGGGCAGATCGGATGATTCCTTGAAATCGAGAAGTTTTTTCAACCTGACATTTGTTGCCAGTGCTTCACGATTCTTATAGGCGGCAGCCCTGCTCTCCTGCAGCTCTTTCCAGAGCCGCTTATTCTCTTCACGGACACTGACAAGATCAAGGTATTCTGTTTTGAAATGATGCGCATAGTCCGCTGTGACGGAAAACACCTTCTGAACCGGACCTGTAATCTCGAAAATAAGCTTGTGCAGGGTCCCGAACTTCTGACTGCCCAGGGTGGAAACAAGAAAGATAAGGGTAAGAGTAAGGAGAATGGCTGACAGAAGAATAAGCCTGAATACTCTAAAGCGACTGCTTCGTTTCGTGCTTCTCCTCTGCCTCATGTGTTCAGAAAATTCCAGTGCGGGGAAAAATTGAAATAAAAACAGGAATTCAGAAAAATACCGGTACGGCTGACCCGGAGTCAGTCAATGGCTATTTCCTTGAGTATCTCAATGTTATCGAGCGCCTGCCCTGAACCCAGAACCACCGAAGAAAGAGGATCATCGGCAACAATGATCGGCATACCGGTTTCATCCTTGAGCAGCTGGTCCAGATTCTTCAGCAGTGCGCCGCCGCCGGTCAGCACAATTCCCTGGTCAACAATATCAGCGGAAAGCTCAGGCGGGGTCAGCTCCAGAGCCACCCGTACCGCTTCCACGATAACATCAACCTGCTCGGCTATGGCGGCCTGGATCTCTTTTGAGGAGATAGTCAGTGTCTTGGGCACTCCGGAGACAAGGTCCCTGCCCTTGATATCCATGGTTTCGAACGGTTCTTCCGGCTTCACGTTACCGATGGTGGTCTTGATCATCTCCGCTGTCCGTTCACCGATGGCAAGGTTATGCTTGCGCTTGATATACTGCAGAATGGACTGGTCCATCTTATCGCCGGCCACGCGGACGGACTTGGCGTACACTATTCCGGCAAGGGAAATAACCGCAACCTCGGTCGTGCCTCCCCCGATATCGACAATCATGTTGGCGGTGGGCTCCGTAATAGGCAGGTCTGCTCCGATTGCGGCGGCCATGGGCTCTTCAATCAGGTAGACCTCACGGGCTCCGGCCGACTCGGCAGACTCGCGCACCGCCCTTTTTTCCACCTGGGTAATACCCGAGGGGACGGAAATGATAATACGGGGATGCACCAGGGTACGCCTGTTATGCACCTTGTTGATAAAATACCGCAGCATGGCCTCGGTTACCTCGAAATCGGCAATAACACCGTCTTTCATCGGCCGGATTGCGGCGATATTACCGGGTGTCTTGCCAAGCATCTCCTTGGCCTCCTTGCCGACTGCAAGAACCCTGCTTCCCCGGATGTCCTGCCGGACGGCGACTACAGAAGGTTCCCGCAGAACAATCCCCTTCCCCTTGACATAAAGAACTGTATTCGCGGTTCCAAGATCGATGGCCAGGTCATTGGACATCCAGCCGAAAAGAAAGTTAAACGGAGAAAACATCCGGGATCACCTTTGAGAAAAATTTCAACATTTGATGAATTTGTAAATGTTTACAAGGGTAAACGTACACTACGGCAATTCAGCTCATGACTGGCAGACCCTGTGATTTCTCCACCTTTGTGCAAAACCAGCAGATCTCCCTGTTCAGGAAGCGGTTTGAAAACCGTTTACCTGCTCCCTGTTGAGCCAAATTTATTATATTACCAACTCGGGAAAAAATTGGCAATGTATACCGTGAGTCAAAACAAAGAAAGAACGAATACACTTGACAGAAAACCCCAAAAAATGGTAGGTAAATCGCTGTCAAAAACTCAGGGGCTATAGCTCAGCTGGGAGAGCGCTTGAATGGCATTCAAGAGGTCAGCGGTTCGATCCCGCTTAGCTCCACCAGGAATATCAAGGGGTTGCACACTATGCGCAACCCCTTCTTTTTTCCGGTTTACCATTTTGTGTTCCCTATGTGTTCCCCCTTGTTCTCTGTTAAAAATTTCCCCGTAAGGATAATTTCCACCCTTAAAAACTCATCTATTCCGACGAAACAGTATCGAACAGGTCATCAAGAGGGCTTGAGACACCATGGCCTCCCTGTTGAAGAATGTGTGTGTAGATCATTGTAGTCGACACATCATTATGTCCCAGCAGCGCCTGAATCGTCCTGATGTCGGTTCCCCGCTGAAGTAAATGGGTGGCAAAACTGTGCCTGAACGTATGCGCTGTAACCCGTTTATTCAGACCCACCTTCCGCACAGCAGACTTGATGGCTTTATTGACTACGCTGCGGTCAATATGATGGCGCCGGACCTTGCCGCTTCTGGGATCTTTGGAGAGTTTTCTCGACGGGAAAACATACTGCCAGCCAA
>JAJRVA010000043.1 GCA_024277485.1 Deltaproteobacteria bacterium
CCCAGGTCCTGTTCACGGTTGATGTAGGTATACTGTCCGGGCAGAATTGAAGCAAAACTCTGGTTGACGAACTGCCAGAGTCCCTTGTAACCGGCCACCGCCTTTTCAAAATGAATGACAAAGCTTGCTCCCTGCGCTAACTCCTCGCCCAGGCAGTAGGCTACCGGTCTGTTTTCACTATGGTAAATGCCGCCGCAGAGCTGCAGTTCCTCCATTCTTTCCAGGCCTTCCCGGGCAGCGATATAGTCTCCCGGGCTGTCCCGGCCGTCTCGCCACTGTTCCAGGACCTCCAGGGCGTCCGCGACATGTTTTTCAAGAAGCGGTCGGCCTTCGCAGGGAAACGTGTTGACAAAGGCCTTGATAAGATTTCTTTTTTTGGAAAATTTTCTGCCGGCAAGCGTGGCAAGGTCATTGCGCAGGTAGAGGTAATCAAAATTATCCCGGTCTTCACGCACGTTCAGCCCCAGCAGGGTCAACTCCTCTGCCTGGGGTTCTGAGACGCATTTCATTGAACCGTATTTCTGCAGCAGGGTCTCGAGCATATCCATTGCCGGCAGGCCGAAGGGACTCATGAAAAAAGGAATGCCACTGTCCAGGCCGGTAAGAACAAGCAGGTCGTCCGGCAGCCGGGCCACCCTGTAGTGATGGTCCCGGCGAAAAAGATAGAGGTTGGCAAAGGTAAACTCGGAGATGCCGTCCCGCAGCTGTTGCAGCAGAGGATGCAGGAGTGGACGCATCTTCAGTGAGAGTTCTGCGGTGTTCGGGAAATCGGGTATCATGTGGCAGCCGGATTCAGAATGAAGCAGGTTTGGGGAAAGTATACACGAGCCTGCCTGTTATGCAAGGAGGTGAAAGGAAAAGGAAAGAGATCAGGACAAAAAAACTGGACCAAGGCAGGAGGTAAGCCACCTTGGTCCATCAAGGAGAAATTTACTGAAGCGCCATCAGTATATTTTCTTATATACCACAGCGTGTCATGATGTCAAGGGGAATTTTTCATAAGGGAAATAAATGCGCAACATGCCTGCTCAGCATTGTTTGGCCGGCACACCTTATCATTGCCATTTCTTTTTTTTTGCTTTATTTTAAATATTTATGGGGACAGACATGGATTCCCTGTAAAAAAAGCAGCGAGTTTCATGTACCATGTTGGCTGCGACATCAATGTTGGAGGGAGGACATATGAGTATTCTTTTTGAAGAAACGACAATCAATGGAATGGTTCTGCGCAACAGGATGGTCAGGTCGGCTACATGGGAGGGGATGTGCGAAGCCGACGGGGAGCCGACCCGGAAGTTGACTGACTGGTACTGCGACCTTGCCCGGGGAGGGATCGGTCTGATCATCACCGGGTATACCTTTGTGCGACCTGAAGGAAAGCAGCTTCCCGGGAAAATGGGTATCCATACCGATGAGTTCGCAGACGCGTTCAAAAGTATGATAGGGGCTGTGCATGATGCCGGCGGTACAATAGCGGTCCAGCTCGTTCATGCCGGTGGACAGACCGATTCGGAAACAGCCGGTTGTCAACCCCTGGCTCCGTCAAGCGTCAAGGTGGCCCAGTTTCCGGAAATGCCGGCTGAGCTGGGCAAGGATGAAATCAAAGATATCGTTGCCGCTTTCGGCAGCGGGGCACGCCGGGCAAAAGAATGGGGCTTTGACGCGGTCCAGCTCCATGGTGCCCATGGATATCTGATCAACCAGTTTCTCTCACCCCTGACAAATCACCGCACGGATGAGTATGGCGGTTCCATTGAAAACCGGGGCCGCTTTCTCTTTGAGGTCTATGACAGTGTCCGGAAGGCTGTCGGTCCTGATTTCCCGGTCCTGATCAAGCTGAACGCGGCAGACAACCTGAAAGGCGGCCTGGGCATCGACGACGCCGTCGCTGTTGCCGGCAAGCTGTCTGAGGCAGGCATTGATGCCATTGAGGTCTCGGCAGGGACACCGGCTTCCGGAGACGATTCTCCGGCCAGGATGAAAATAGATAGACCTGAAAAAGAGGCATATCACGTGGATATGGCGAAAAAAATTAAGGAAATGGTTACCTGCCCGGTAACGGTTGTGGGCGGGATCCGTTCTTTTGAGGTGGCGGAAAGGGTCATCCGGGAGGATGGACTTGATTGTATTTCCATGGCAAGGCCACTGATTCGTGAACCGGACCTGGCCGTTAGATGGCAGGCCGGTGATAGCAGCCCGGCAAAATGTATATCCTGCAACAAATGTTTCATGCCGGGTATCAAGGAAGGGGGAATTTACTGCGTGGTGGAAAAAAAGGAAAAGGAAAAAGGTGCGTCAAACGATTCCACCTGAAAGAGTTTCTCTGGTTATGCCGGATTATTTGATAATGATTATTGAAATTTAAATCCGGCATGATATAATAAGGATATCGTAAGATTATCTTGAAGTTCCGGGGGGAGCCTCAAGGTTTTCATTCTATATAACTGTATCGCGACAGGCAGGAAACCTGCAGAATCGTTCATGCTGCAGTGGCCGATAAAGCGGTTCGTTTTTGCCGGAGGAATTGTTATGGGGAAAGAAGGGGGGAAGGATGAAGCGAGCCACGTATGATTATGATATTGTCAGGAGCTTCGTCAACTGGAGTATCCTGTGGGGGCTGGTCGCCGTTCTGGTCGGGGTGATCGTCTCCTTTCAGATGGTTGAGCCCGGGCTTAACTTTCCTCCCTACTTCACCTTTGGCCGCCTGCGGCCCATCCACACCAACGCGGGTATCTACGGCTGGGGGGTCGGGGTTATCTTTGCCACCTTCCTTTACATCGTCCAGCGTCTCTGCAAGACGCCACTCTGGAGTTCCAAGCTTGCCAGGTTTCAGCTCTGGTTTTTCAATGTCACCATCATCGCGTCCGCGCTGACCCTGCTGCTTGGCTATACCACCAGCAAGGAATATCACGAGATGGAATGGCCCATCGACGTGATGGTGGTCATCCTCTGGGTAGCGTTCGGCCTGAATGTGATCATGACCATTATCAAGCGCAAGGAAGAGCACATGTACATCTCCCTCTGGTACATGATGGCTGCAATCGTGGGCGTGGCGATTCTGTACCTGGTCAATGCCGCGGCCGTGCCGGTATCGCTCTTCAAGTCCTACTCGGCCTATGCCGGCACCAACGACGCCAATGTTCAGTGGTGGTTCGGGCACAATGCCGTGGCCATGGCGCTGACCGCCCCTCCACTGGCCATGTTCTATTACTTTCTGCCCAAGTCGACCGGGGTGCCGATCTACAGCCATCGTATGTCGATCATCGCCTTCTGGAGCCTGATTTTCATGTATCTCTGGACCGGGGCCCATCACCTGCTCTGGACCCCTGTGCCGGACTGGATCCAGACCCTGGCCATGGCCTTTTCCGTCATGCTGATCGCCCCATCCTGGGGTTCGGTCTTTAACGGGTATCTGTCCATGAACGGCCAGTGGCATCAGATGCGCGAAAACTACCTGGTCAAATTTCTGATCATCGGCATCACCTTCTACGGCCTGCAGACCCTGCAGGGCCCGATGCAGGCGATCCGGACATTCTCGGCCTTCATCCACTACACTGACTGGATTCCGGCCCATATCCACATGGGAACCATGGGCTGGGTGTCCATGATCTGCTTTGCCTCTATTTATTACCTGGCCCCGCGGATATACGGCAGGAATCTTTACTCCATCCCCCTGGCCAACCTGCATTTCTGGCTGATCCTGATCGGCCAGCTGATGTGGTCGATTTCACTCTGGATCGCCGGAGTGCTGCAGGCCGGGATGTGGAGCGCCATGAACCCGGACGGCAGCCTGACCTATACGTTCATGGAAACCATGGTCGAGATGTATCCCTACTGGTGGATCCGGGCTGCTGGCGGCGTGGTCTACTTTGCCGGCGTCGTCGTCTTTATCTATAATATTGTCATGACGGTTCGCCAGGAGGGGGCTGAATCCCCCGAAGCTGCTGCTGAAGGGAGGGCCTGATCATGTGGGAAAAGAGACCTGTTCTGCTCCTGGTTCTGGCCACCGGCGCGATTCTTGTCGGTACAATCATAACCATGGTCCTGCCGTTCGCCTGGGTCAATACCGAGGCCGACCGGATTGCTTCCGTTGTCCCCTACACTGCCCTGCAGCAGGAAGGGCGTGATGTCTACATCCGTGAAGGATGCAACAACTGCCATACCCAGACGGTCCGGCCGCTGGTGGCCGAGGTTATCCGCTACGGCGATTATTCAAAGAGCGGCGAGTTTGTCTATGACCGGCCCTTTCTCTGGGGATCGAAACGGACCGGTCCTGACCTGGCCCGGCTCGGCGGCAAATATCCTGACGAGTGGCATTACAAGCACATGGCATCACCACGGTCAATGGTGCCGAAAACCAACATGCCTGCCTATGGCTGGCTGGCGGAAAATACACTTGATCCGCAGATGATCCGGCGTAAGATGGACGTCCTTGGTTTTCCCTGCACCGACAAGGAAATCCAGGCCCTGGCAGGAAAGACCGAGATGGACGCCATTGTCGCCTACCTGCAGAAACTTGGCAACGACATCCCCTGGCGTGAAGCCGCGGCAACAACTATTGTCGGTGATTTAAAGAATCCGTACGCTGGTGTCGAGCATGCAACCATGGAACCCTGGGAACGCCTCTACATGGAGAACTGCGCGGCGTGTCACGGTGAGCACCAGGAAGGCGACATCGGACCGGAGCTGGACGGGGCCGGCCTGGACGAGGAGGAACTGTTCGAGATCATCTACAATGGAATCACCGACGGCGGCATGCCGCCCTTTTCCAGCCTTGGCGCCGACAAGGTCTGGAAGCTGGTCAATTTCGTCAAATACTACAACATGGGCGAGGATCACCACTAAATGGACCTGGCATCGATTTTGTATCTTGGCACCACCTTTGGCCTTTTTGTGATTTTCGTGCTGATTTTCATCCGCACCTACAGCAGGAAGCGCAAGGAAGAGGGAGAGATCGCCAAGTACCGCATGCTTGATGATGATTAGATGGTAAAAGCGGGGAGTAAGCTATGACAACGCAAGACAATATACACAGTGTGGATGAACCCTTTGACGGCATAAAAGAGCGCAAGGGAACCAAACCGCCGATCTACTTCAATGTTCTGTTCTATGGTCTGATCGTCTGGGGGGTGCTCTTCATGGGCTATTACCTGTTCAGCGGCTGGAGCTCCCACGGCGAGTTCCAGGAAAAGATGGCGGCCCACCAGGAGCGCTACTCACAAGGCATGCAGGGCGGTAAATAACGCATTGTGTGCGAACGGGGAATGCCCTTTGCCCCCGCTCCCTGCAGGCATGTGAACGGTATTACCGGGCGGTGTCATCGTAGCCCGGTTTTTTCATGATAAACAGAAGCCGTTTCATAGGTCCCAGGCGCAGGCTGGTTCAATGGACCGCGACCCTGCTGCTTCTGCTCCTTCCCTGGGTGGAGGTGGATGGCAAAAGCCTGTTTTTAATTGATATTCCCGGGCTTCGTCTCTACCTGTTCGGTCAGATACTGCGGATCCAGGACCTGTACCTTGTCCTGCTGGCTGCCCTTGTTTTTATTGCAGGATTCCTGCTGGTCACCGTCGTGCTCGGCCGGGTCTGGTGCGGCTGGTTCTGTCCGCAGACCACCCTGTCGGATGTGGCTGAATGGGCGGGGCGGCGGCTCGGGCTGACCGTGCGGCACAACAGGCTGCACGGGGCCCTCTGGCGCAAGGTTCTCACGCAGGGGGTCTACCTGCTGCTTGCTTTTCTGGTGGCATCCAACCTGCTCTGGTATTTCATACCGCCCCGTCTTTTTTTTGTGCGTCTTTTTTCGTTTGATCTGCACTACGCGGCCTGGATTACCTTCAGTGTAACCGGGCTGCTGGTCTACCTTGACCTGGCCCTGGTGCGGCGGCTGTTGTGCAGCGAGTTCTGTCCCTACGGGAGGTTTCAGACAACCCTTGTCGACAGGGCGACGCTGAGCCTGCACCTTCCTGAAATCGAGCTTGAGCGATGCATCGAGTGTGATTCATGCGTCCGGACCTGTCCGATGGAGATCGACATCCGGGATGGTTACCAGGTTGAGTGTACCAGCTGCGGGCGCTGCCTTGATGCCTGCCGCCGGGTCATGGCAAGGCGGGGCGAAGCAGGACTGATACAATACACTTTCGGCCTGCACGGGGAGGGGGCAGGAGAGTTGCTTAATCCGCGGGTTCTTCTTCCCGGTACGGCAATGCTTGTCCTGCTGCTGGTTCTCGTGATTGCCCTGTATGACCGCCCGGCCGCCTCTCTCAAGGTCGCTGTCTCCCACACGGCTGCTCCTCGTCACCTGGCCGGCGGCCGGATGGGAACTTTTTTCAACGCGTGGATCAACAATCGCAGCCCGGAGGCTGCAACCTACTTTCTGCGGGCCCGTCACAAGGAGTCCGGCGCGTCCCTTTCCCTCAAGGGACAGGTACGGGCCAGGCTGGCTGCCGGGGAGAACCGACGCCTGGATTTCGTGCTGCTGTCCCCGGCCGGCACATCCCTGACCGTTGAATTCTTTCTGACCGATGAAGAAGGAGTGGAATTGTCTGCCGCGGAAGCGTATATTGGAGAGACACGGAAGTGAGCAAGACTATGACTGAGCCCAAAAAAAGGAATATCTACCCTGGCATGATTCTGCTGCTGATAGGCGCTTTCCTGGTTTTCCTGTCCTGGTCGGCCTTCCAGGCTGCCGGGCTCGGCACCAGGGTGACCGATGCCGCGTACTACAGCAAGGGGCTGAAATACAACACCACCCAGGTTGAAAAACGGGCTGCCGAGGTCCTTGGCTGGAACCTGGAGACCCGGCTTGACGGCCGCATCCTTTCGTTCCATCTCACCGATAACAGGGGAGGGGAAGTTGACCGGGCGGTGGGTTCCCTCTACCTGGCGATCCCCGGATCGGCCGAGAATATGTACCTGCCGCTTGAGGAGGTCTCCGCTGGCCGGTACAGGGTCAGTTTCGACGATGATGTGAGCGGCACCATTCAGGCACGCCTTGAACTGGAGCGTGACGGCGCCCGGCTCAACCGTCAACTGCTGCTCAATCTCTAAGCCCTGATCCCTGAAACCCGGCGCCTGACAAGCCATGCACCCTCCCGAGATCTGCACCCACTGCAATTTGCCGATTTCACCGGTTGATCGGGTGGTTGACCGGGTTGACGGTCGTGAACACCCCTTCTGCTGCCGGGGCTGTCGCGGCGCCTACGCCATGATCACCGGCGCCGGACTTGATTCCTTTTACGCGAAAAGGAGCTGGGAAAACCCGGGTATACCCGAAGGCGCTTTTGAATCCATCTATAATGATGCATACCTTGAAACATATGCCACCGACACTGAGAATGGCCGGAAAATTTCCTTTATCATTGCCGGCATTCGCTGTGCAGCCTGCATATGGCTCATCGAGTCAATTCTGCGTAAAATAACCGGAGTCAAGGAAGCATCGGTCAATTATGGAACGCATCGCGGCCGTGTCTGTTTTGATCCCAAACAGGTGACACCGGGCCGCATTTTCAAGGCTGTTGCCGGGCTGGGGTATGTCCCGAAGCCTTATAGCCGGGATGAAGCGAGCAGTCTGCAGGAGCAGGAAAGCAGGTCGCTTCTCATCCGTTTTGTTACGGCGGCATTTCTTTCAATGCAGCTCATGGGCTATTCCATTGCGCTGTATGGCGGATATTTCAGCGGCATGGACCAGGAGAGCAGGCAGCTTTTGCAGTACTTTGCCGCCCTGGTGACAACGCCGGTGGTTTTTTTTTCCGGGGCCCCGTTTCTCAAAGGTGGATGGCGCTCTGTCCGCAACATGTCTCCCAACATGGACCTGCTGATTGCCCTGGGCGTGCTGACGGCGTATCTGTACAGTCTCGGCGCCTTGTTTCTGGGAGGTGAGGTCTACTTTGAAACCTCTGCCATGATTATCACCCTGATCCTGCTGGGCAGGATTTTTGAAAACAGCGCCCGCCGGAAGGCGTTTGCCGGAGTTGAAAGCCTGCTCCGTCTTTCTCCTGAGACAGCGCATCTTGAGCAGGAAGGCACAACAATCACTGTGCCGAGCAGCAGACTGCAGGCCGGTGACACAATCCTGGTCCGGCCCGGAGAGCGTTTTCCCGTTGATGGCGTATTGCTGAACCATACGACCGAGGTGGATGAATCGGTTTTGACAGGCGAGCCTGATCCGGTTCTCAGAAGACCCGGGGAGGTGGTCCTTTCAGGAGCGCTGAACATATCCACTGCCATACAGGTCCGGGTAACACGGACAGCCGCAACCTCCTTTATGGCCCGCGTTGCACGTATGGTCGAGGAGGCGCAGAATCGGAAGGCACCGGTTCAGGGCCTGGCCGACAAGGTGGCACGTGTGTTTGTCCCGGTTGTCATAATGATAGCGCTGGCAACCGGTCTGTTCTGGTCTTTCGTCTCACAGGGCCCGGTTGAGCCCCTGCTCTATGCTGTATCGGTCCTTGTGGTTGCCTGTCCCTGCGCACTTGGCCTGGCCACCCCCACGGCAATACTTGTTGCCACCGGGACCGCCGCCGGCAGGGGAATCCTTTTCCGGGGCGGAGATACACTGGAGAGTACGGCCCGTCTCACAGTTGCCGCCTTTGATAAAACAGGTACCCTGACAGAAGGCGATCCGCGGGTGGTCCGGATTGATCCCTGCCGCGGAGATGAACGGGTACTGCTGGAGCTGGCGGCAAAGGTTGAGGCGGGATCGAATCATCCCATTGCCCGTGGTATAGTGCATAAAGCCCGCCTGGAGGGAATCGGCTTCAGCGGAGAGGGGGGCGAAGCGGTTCCCGGCAGGGGAGTGCGCCTGGCAACGGGCAAGGGCATGATTGTGGTCGGCAGCCGCCGGTTCATGGAGATGAACGGCGTCGATTTGAAGATGGACGAACCAACAGCCTTGACTGAAGTCCATGTTGCCCTGGACGGGCGCTACCAGGGGTGTATTTTTCTTGATAACCGGCTCAGGCCGGAAGCACGGGAGGTCATCAGCAAGATCAGGGGCCTGGGGTTGAGGACTTTCCTGCTCACGGGTGACCACAGGTCTTCAGCGGAGAAAACAGCAGAGAAGGCGGACATTCAACACCCTGTCTTCAGCATGAGTCCCCGGGACAAGGCAGACTGGGTCAGGAAAATGAACCAGGCCGGCGACACGGTACTCATGGTCGGTGACGGTGTGAATGACGCGCCGGCCCTGTCCGAGGCTGACGTGGGCTGCGCCATGGGGAGCGGAACAGATATAGCGCTTGAGACATCCGACCTGGTGCTGATGCATGACAACCTGGAACAGTTGCCCGCAGCAGTCGAACTGGCAAGGAAGACACGGCGGATTATCCGCCAGAACCTGTTCTGGGCTTTTTCCTACAACCTGGTCGCGCTCCCCCTTGCGGCTGCCGGAAAACTTGCCCCGGTCTATGCGGCAACCGCGATGGCCGCCAGTTCCGTCCTGGTGGTGGCCAACTCCCTGCGGCTGAAAAAAGTCAAGGGGCTGCAATAGCCCCTGGAGGCGGATCTATGTTTAAATCAATCCTGATACTCCTTGTCCTGTCCTTTTTCTTGGGGATCGCGGCCTGGCTTGTCTTTCTATGGGCCGTGAAAAAAGGGGAGTTTGATGACATTGAAGGTCCCAAGTACCGGATGTTGGATGACGAAGATGCGCCTCCGCGGAACAGAGACCGGAAGGATGCCCACGACACCCACCAATGATTGATCCGATTTACAGTATAGTCCTGAGTACGGCTTTTTTAGGCTCCGGTCACTGTCTCGGCATGTGCGGCCCGGTTGTGGCGGCTTTTTCCCTGTCAGGCCGGGACAGGAGAAGAGGGTTTGTGTTTCACCTCTTCTATAATATCGGCCGTCTGACAACCTACGGCATCATCGGTGTTGTTGCCGGGTGGTTAGGCTCTCTGCTCAACACGACAGAGACATTTTCGATGCTCTCCCATGCCATCCTGCTGCTGACCGATTTCATTATTATCGGCATGGGAATGGCAACAGCCGGGATTTTTACACGGATCCGCTTCCTGCGCCTGGAATTTCCAGGTGTTCTTCAGGCAATGACCAGCTCCGCGGCGCGACTTCAGCAGCTTCCTGTTGCCCTTTCCGCCTTTCCCATCGGCATGATAATGGGATTTCTGCCCTGCGGCTTTCTCTATGCCATCGCCCTGGCTGCCGCCGGCAGGGGGGATCCGCTTGAGGGCGGCCTGATTATGCTGGTCTTCGGGTTGGGAACCGTGCCTTCGCTGCTGCTGTTCGGCAGTGCCGTGCAGTGGCTGACGACAAAGGCAAGGGGTGAGATGCTCCGCTGGGCAGGTGTAATGGTGGTGGTGATGGGGTGCTATAACCTGTATCAGCATATCGGGCTGGTGGGTCTGGGGTAATTCTTTTGCTGAAAATGAATTCCTTCGACCAGGAGGAAGATGCGGAGGCCGGTCAACAGGAAAAAATCGAGAAAAGTTCTTTTCTTTTTTAAACAGCCTCCTATAATGCGACTGCATTTATTGACAAACTGTTCAGACAAGAAGAAGTATTGTACCAGGGAGAGTCATGAAAAAAGTATTGCTTACAGTCATTTTTCTTTCAATTATTCTAATCCTCACCGCCTGCGACAGCGGGGACGGGGGGTCAAGCAGCGGTGGTACCGGTCCTGTGGCGCCGCCCAGCGACAAAATGCCTTCCACGGTCACCTTAAGTGCCTTTTCTGACTTTGACTGTACGGCTAACTGGACCAATCGTGATGGTGCGCTTGGTCTAAAAGCAGGTAGTGGCAGCGGCACATGCGAGGCTACCTTTCCCGGTGAGTCCGGAACGTATAGGATGGTGCTTCAAGTGCAGACAGAGCGTGATGGTGCACCCGGTTACCGGGTAACACTGAACGGAACAGTTCTTCGCGAGGGAAATTACCCCTACGCATGTGGAAAGTTAATGTGTAATACCACCTATGAAAAATGCCCGGATAGCAATAAGGACATAAATCTTGGTACACATACAGTCAATAAAGGAAATACCATTTCATTCTATGGTAAAGAAACCTACCCATGCGGCTCTGAGCATGGAGCCTATGCAAAATGGCATAAAATTACCTTTACGCCTGTCAACTGATACGGGGTTTGTATCGGTAAGGTTCAGCCCGGAATGAAAAGAACACTGTTTTTTTTCCTCTGCGCATCGCTGCTCAGTCTTCATCCCGCTCCTGCTCAGGACAACTCCTCAGGGGCGAAAGGGGCCATGTATGCAAGCAGGGATTTTGCAGAGGAGCAATATGTCTTTACACCGTACGACACCTTTTATTTCGTCCTGGACCTGTCAAATTTAGGTCCGGGAGAGCACCTCATAACAACAGACTGGATCGACCCATGGGGACGCCTGGAGAGGCAGAGTATCCACCGGGTAACCCTGGAGGATCCTCTCATGACCTATCGTGTTTACTCGTGGCTGCAGCTGTGGAAAAAAGGGTTTGTCAGTCGGACCTTCACCGGAAGAGATTACAGTGACAGGGTTTTCGGGGAGTGGCGCGTGAAGATATACCTTAACGGCAATCCTGTCGTGGAGAGAAAATTCAAGGTCCGTTGAGCAGTCGGGGTGGAGCCCTTCCAATATTTTCACGTTCTATGAAAAGCACCCTCCTGTTTCCTGCTTAAAGAAGAGTTTGATTGTTTCAGCCTGGTTGTCCTTTTGTCAGCTTGAAGGCTTTTTTTTTGTCTCGAGTATATATTCCAGAAAATTCCGACATTTTTTCAAACGAAAAAGAAGCACCTTTTTTTTGGGATGAGTACTTTGCCTGACTGTGTCCATGAGGGAATCACAGCGGGCAATCATCGAGGCGATTTCCTCAACAGGTAAGGTCTCCGCAGTCTCAGTTCGGCCGCATAATTCGTTAAAGGTTGTCTCTATATTATCCAGCTCGTCGGCAGCCAGGCTGTACAATGGTGAAAATAAAAAGAGAGAGCATATGAAGAGTGCTGAAAAACCGGCAAATCGTTTCATCCTGTTACCTCTTCATAGCCGGGTGACACCCGGAGCAATCATCAAGCGGAAAAGCAATGCGCAGGTGACAGACGCCGCAGAATTTGTCTTCCAGAATATATTTCATGGCAAAGTGTTTGGTTGTTTTCTTTTTGACATTAAAAATATCCGGGTGACAATTAGCGCAGTCCAGCCAGCGAGTGTGGATTTTATGGTCAAACTGTGCCGGCGGGACTAAAGCCCAGTTTGCCTGCAATTCAAGTTTCTTGTCAAACCCTAAGGGTTTTTCATCCTTGTTGTAAAGACTGTAGACAGGATTGATTGTTCCGGATTCCATCGCATCAACCCAGTCCAGTTTGTTGCCGAATGGACTCTGTTCCACTTTCAGGAGAAATTCTTTATACTCTTTTTCCTGGGAGACTATTTTCCCTGTATGACACTTGTCGCAGTTTTCCTTTGTATGACCGAATACAATGGTTCCATCGTGGCAGGCACCACAGTAAAGACCGTTCCGGTTATCTTCTTCCATGATTTCGGTTTCTCCACGTGCAAAGGCAAAATCCAGTTCGAAGTGACAGACCCTGCAGGAGTATTTGATACGATGTCGCCAGTGAGAGAAGAAAACAGGCTGTACGTTGGCTCCGGTAGAGACCCGGTCCATAAGGATATCTCCGTAATCCTGCGGCTCGGGGAGGGGAGGTAATTCCCAGAAACTGCTTCTCCCTGCAACAGTGCCGGGCAAAAGAGTCAGGAAAAAAACAAAAAGGAGAGAAAAATGCAGTTTCATGGGCGCATTACTGGACTGGAATCGTGTGACAGCGCTGGCAGTCAAGATTCGCAAAGGCAACTTTTCCGTGGCATCCACCGCAATACCTGCCATCAAATATTTCCTGCATCGTATATGGCTTGGAGTCCTTCTTTACCGGAAAGATTTCCGGATGGCATAATTCACAGCCGTTCCATACCGCATGTTTCTTGTGGGAGAAAATAATACTTGGCATGTTTGGCTGCTTTGGTTGAAGGGATAGTTCCGCCGGCTCTTTGATCTTCTTACTGGGCATGGAGACACCTTCAAGATAGTCAATCAGGGTAATCTGGCCTTTTTCCTCCATTGTCATCCAGTTGATCCCGTTGCCGAATCTTTCTTTCGGCAGACCCTTTCTGAAGGTATAGAAGTCATTCTTGAAGGTAACTTTTTTTCCGAAGGAATGACATCGGTCACAGGTATTTTTGTTGTTGCCCAGCAACTCTTTATCCTCGGGCCCGAAAGCCACTGTGCCGTTGTGGCAGGAACCGCAATAGATACCGTTCCTGTTGTCCTGTTCCGTGATCCGGGTCTCTCCCGCCTGCATGGCAAAGCCGATATCAACATGACAGAGACGGCAGGTATATTTTGCCCGGTGCACCAAGTGTTTAAAAACAACAGGTGCAATTTTTTCCTGTTCGGAATAGTTGTTA
>JAJRVA010000044.1 GCA_024277485.1 Deltaproteobacteria bacterium
CGGCAGCAGGCACACCAGAAGGACCAGCCCGAAGAGTCGACGCCTTCATCCGGCCTTACGGGCGCGGGCCGGGAAGACGGCAAAGCAGACTATGCTGCCATTGCGTAGTTATAATCGTCTGCGATTATATTTAAAGATCCACCCTTTTTACGAGCTGACGGAACGCTCGGCATGCAACGTTGAGCTTACATATCCCCGTCGAATCCGTTTCACCCCCATTGGTTAAGTTGTAAAGTTTATCAAGTTGTAAAGTTGTAAAGTTTGTAAAGTTTGTAAAGTTACAGGTTGTCAGTTCGGGTATCATTCCCTGTGGCGCAGGGCGCGGTCCATCTCGCGCCTGGTCTGTTTTTCCTTCAGGGCGGCCCGTTTGTCGTAGAGTTTTTTGCCGCGGGCAAGACCGAGTTCGACTTTGGCCTTGCCATTACCAATAAAATAAATCCTCAATGGGATAAGCGCAACTCCTTTCTCGTGGAGGCGGCCGATCAGTTTCTTTATTTCCCGCTTGTGGAGGAGAAGTTTTCTGACCCGCAGGGGGTTCACCCTGTCATAGGTGGCATGGGAATAGGGAGAGATATGCACGTTGTGCAGAAACACCTCGCCGCGTTCCAGCTGGGCATAGCCGTCCTTCAGGTTGGCCCTGCCGGCCCGGAGCGATTTGACCTCTGAACCTTTCAGCACAATGCCCGCCTCCATGGTCCCGTCGATATGGTAATCATGATAGGCCTTTTTATTCTTACAGACAACTTTTTGTCCCATAACAGGCTGATATATTAAAATAAAAAAATTGCGGAGCCTAAATCTCTCCGGTTACCCGCAGGGCCTCTTCCAGGGAAGTGATTCCCTGCTTCACCTTGGACCATGCATCTTCCCGCAGGGTTGTCATTCCTTCACGAATGGCGATCTGCCTGAGATCATCAACGCTTGCCTTTGCCATGACCTGTTTTCGCATCTGCTCAGACATGGGGAAGATCTCAAAAATTGCGCTGCGTCCGTAATATCCTGTTTTCCGGCAGTGATGACATCCCTTGCCCCGCTTCAGTTCAACCTCGCCCCTTTCCGTAACCGGGAACCCCATTCTTTCAAGCTCGGCCGCATCCACGCGATACGATTCGGCACACTGCGGGCAGATACGCCGGACAAGGCGCTGGGCCAGCGATCCCAGCATGGTTGAACCGATCAGAAATGGCTCCAGGCCGAGGTCTTCAAGCCTGACAATGCTTGAAACAGCATCGTTGGTATGCAGGGTGGAGAAAACAAGATGGCCTGTCAGGGCGGCCTGAGTGGCATAGGTCGCGGTTTCCAGGTCGCGGATCTCGCCGATCATGATTATATCCGGATCCTGGCGCAGGATATTACGCAGAATAGTGGAAAATGTCACCCCGATCTGTGTCTGCACGGCGATCTGGTTGAACTCATCGTAGACCATCTCGACAGGATCTTCAATGGTCAGGACATTCTTGTCCGGGGTGGCGAGTTTTTTCAGGGTGGAATACAGGGTGGTGGATTTACCGCTGCCCGTGGGCCCGGTAACAAAAACAAGGCCATGGGGCGCACCGGCAAAGCTGTTGTAGACAACGGCATCACGCCTGGAAAAACCGAGTTCGGAAAGGTCCTGGAACATGACCTCCGGGTCCAGGATCCTCAGGACGATTTTTTCGCCGAATGCCACCGGGACCGTTGAAACACGAACCTCGACATCAGCCTCCCCTTCTCCCTGCCCGACCTTGATCCTGCCGTCCTGCGGCCGTCTCTTCTCCGCGATGTCGAGCCGGGCCAGGGTCTTTATCCTGGATGTTATGGCCGAATGCACCGCCTTTGGCAGGGTATATATGGCATGCAGGGTCCCGTCGATCCTGAAACGGACCACGCAGGCTTCCCGCTTTGGTTCTATATGAATATCGCTGGCCCGCTGGTCCAGTGCGTAGTAGAACAGGTGATTGACCGCGGCCTTGATATGCTGATCACTTGAGGACAGTTCCTGCGAGGAGGACAGCTTGACATACTGCTCCAGGTTCCCGATATCCACCGACCCGCCAACCCCCGGGGCGCCGAATTGCACTTCAGCGGCGGATATTGAACGCTGAAACCCGAAAAACTCGGCCAGCATTTTACTGATATCGCTCCGGGTACTGAGAAACCTGCGGACCCTGACCTGGTTGACCCGCTCAATATCTTCCAGCACGGTCTGGTTGTCCGGTTCACATGAAACAACATCAAGGATCCCGTTGCGGATTTCTACCGGCAGGATCAGATGGTTAACGGCAAAGGACCGGGGAATCGTCTTGGTCACGATTTCCATGTCCAGCTTCAGAGGATCGAGCTTTTTAAAAGGGATTTTTTTCTTCAGACTGACCGCGCGCATGATCAGCTCTTCGGTGAGTATCCTGCTCTTGTTCCCCCGGATTACGAAGCGAAGAGAAACAAGAACATCAAGGAGGTCCGGCATTCCCTTGGCAAGCTTCTTCTTGTCATCACGCCGTCTCCCCCCGTACTTCCTGAGAAACGTCTGGCGTTTTTTATGCCTTTCCTTGAGAACCAGTTCGCGCTGTTTCCCGGTCAGCAGTTTCTCTTCGCAAAGAAGATCCAGCAGTTGTTCACTGTCCAAAAAACTCATACCATATTCCGTAAAATAGTATTTCGTGTCTGTCCGGAAACGGGGAAAAAGACCATATACGGACATCCACTCCCTGACGCTTGAATCTGATTATACTGTACTCTTCACTATATTGCACACAACAGGCGATTTTTTCGCCGGCCGGATCCCGACCATCTTTTCCGGTCAGCAAGCTGCCGCAGTTGCGGTGAATCAAGTCAGGGTGAACTGAAAATAATCCCTGCAAAAGAAAGAATTGTTTGAAGTCGGCTGCCTGATAATGCTACGTTGATGATGGTATTTTCGCCTCAACCTTTTCAAATGACAGGAGTACCTGATGAGCAGAACAGTGAAATGGATAACCGGTATATTCGGCACTCTCCTCGCCCTGATCGTTATTGCCTCTTTTCTTGTCCCGCTTTTTATTGATCCAAATGATTACAAGGAAACAATCGCACGGAAAGTCCAGGAAAATATCGGCAGGGAGGTCTCCATTCCCGGCGATATCAAGCTGGATGTCTCTCTGATTGGCCTGAAGACCGTTTTCAGTCTCGGAGAAGTCCGCCTTGCTTCAAGCAGGGACTTCCCGGATACGGAATTTTTCTCCAGCAGACTGGCCGAGATCAATCTTGCCCTGTGGCCCCTGATAACGAAAAAAGAACTGCAGATCAATACAATCCTCCTTGAAGGCGTGAATATCAATCTGGTCAGAAACAGCGACGGACAGAGCAACTGGGATGACCTGACAGGCAAAAGAGGGCAAAAACCTGAAAAAAAATCCGGTGAAAAACCGGGCGCAGGGACTGGGGAAAAGACAGGAGAGAAACCCGGCAAGGGACTCGCTGCCATTGATATCGGAGGGGTGCAGGCCAAAGACATCAACATCACCTTTGCAGACAACCAGGCCGGCCGAACAGTCAGGCTCAGCAAATTTAATCTTGATATCGGCCATATTCGCGACGGCATACCTTTCCCGATCTCGGCAAACTTTGACCTGTTGCATGAAGGCAGTCAGAAAAAATCCGTCTCCATTGCGGTGGACCTCAGGAGCAACTTCACCTTCTTCCCCGTCCAACAGCATTTTGTTATTGAGGGATTCAACTTCAAGGGCCTTGTCCGGGGCGTGCCCGCAGCCGGAAAGGAACTTGACCTGGAAATTGGCGCTGATATTGACCTGGATTTGCAAAAACAGCGCCTTGAAATACAAAAACTGGACCTCAGGCAGGGTGAGATGCAGGTTGCCGCCATCCTCTCCCTGACCGGGTTCTCCTCCCCGCAGATTACCGGATCACTGCAGATACCGGGGTTTTCCCCCAGGGCTCAGCTTGCCGGCCTGGGGATAACATTGCCTTTAAAAGATCCGGAAAGTCTCTCCGGCATGTCGGGTAAAATCGACTTTTCAGGCAGCCTGAGTGAACTGCAGATACAAAAACTTGCCCTGCAGGTGGATGAGACAGCGGTGAACGGGACCGCATCCGTGCGGAATATCCCCAACTCCGTGTATGACCTGGCGCTCAGCATCGACCAGCTGGACCTGGACAAATACAAAAAAATCAAGAGTCAGGACATGGCTCCGGAAGTTGCAAGCAAACCCGGGCAAGCTTCGGCCCGGAAAGGTTCGACTGTTACACCTCATCCTGCACAGGAAGGGGCAGGGGATCAACCGCTTATCCCGGTGGATTTGCTCCGGAAGCTGGCATTTAACGCAGACATTACAATCGGAAAACTGACTGCCGCAAGGCTGAACATAACCAATATCCAGCTCAAGGCCTCCGGCAAAGACGGGCTCATCAGGCTGGATCCCTTTGCGGCGGAGCTGTACGAGGGCGACATCAGGGTAACCGGCGATATCGACGTTGGCAGAGCCACCCCGGAAATACGTATTGTCAAGGAGTTGCAGGGTGTCCAGGTCGGCCCGTTGTTGAAGGATATGACCGGCAAGGAAGAAATCAGAGGCCGGGCTGATATCCATGTGGAGGTGGCCACCAGTGGAATGAGCAAAAACGCGCTGACCCGCCATGCCAACGGCAAAATGCGGTTGTCGCTTTCTGATGGCGAGATTGCCAAACTGAAAATTATTGATACCATTCGAACCGCCAAGATGCTGCTTGGCGGGACCGGTAAGCAGCAGGGAAATGCTGCCGTCGCCAACAGGAGCGCGGGTCGTCCCACGACCTTTGCATCCCTGACCGCGACCGGGGTGATCACCAACGGTGTCCTGAAAAACAACGACCTTGCCGCCGAGTCTGAACTGATGACGGTGAATGGCAGGGGAACCGTGAACCTGGTAACCGAACAGATCGATTACCTGCTCACCATCTACCTTGCCAAATACCTGGAGCGCGATCAGGAATCCGGACTTGTTGAACTGGCGGACAGCCCGATTCCGTACCGGATCAAGGGAACTTTCGACAAGATCGAACAGTCGGCGGCACTGGAGGAGCTGGCAATTGACCAGGGCAAGAAACTTCTTGTCAAGGAACTGGAAAAACAGCTTGGCGGGGGCAAGGCAAAAGAGGGAGAAAAAAAGGAATCTTCCGATTTTACCGGCGAGCTGATCAACAAGGGGTTAAAAGGCCTGTTTGGCAACTGATTCAGACAAAAGGAAACAAGCCGAAAAAGAATTTTTCATTTTTGACCGCAGGATCTGTTTACGATACTGTTTATACTTGTCAAGTCCGGTGAGTACCGGACAGACAGTCAGAAAAGTTTTCAGATGCTCGTAGCTGAGCGTAACAGGGAACCCGCTGTAACCCCTCTTTCGCCTGAAGCGAAAGAACCCGTCCGGCCCCACGCGCCAACCCGTTACATCTTGCAACGCTCCCTCCCCTTGACAGGCAAAAAATCCTGTTTATTTTTTCAACCG
>JAJRVA010000045.1 GCA_024277485.1 Deltaproteobacteria bacterium
ATTGCGCATGTTCAGTTTGTCAAGCCAGAAATAAACAAAAAACCGGGTGGTTAAAAAGATTGACAACCGTGCCGCGCACCGATAAGAGGTAATCCTCAACAGTAAATATGCAGCCCGGGAAACCGTTATGGCCAGAATAAACCTTCGGGAAATGTCTATCAATCAAAGCGGCATTATTGTCGCGGTTAAGGTCGGTGGCGAACTTGGCCGCCGCATCCGGGAAATGGGGCTCGTTCCGGGAACGGAAATCACCATCAAACAACGTGCGCCCCTCAACGATCCCGTAGCTCTCAGGGTGATGGGCGGTACGCTCACCTTACGCAACAACGAAGCCGATCACATTGAAGTAGAAATAGTCTGACATCCCTCTTCTTTCTTGAGAGATTCACCGCTTTTATTCTTTTTTGTTTCTCCCGACCGGGAGATCACATCCTATCAGCCGCAGGAGTCGGCATTATTAGGATCATACGTCCAGGCACCATTCCGGTAGAGGTAATCATTCACAAACTGGATATCCTCCTCAGAAAGAGTACCCCAGGAACCGTCCTTTGCGCACGGAACTCTCCGTTTTGCAAAGACACTGTTCCACCCCTTAGGCCCTTTCGATTCAGCATAGAGAAAAGGAGCCCCCTTATCATTATTTCTCGTGTGGCAGCTCTTACACACCTCCTGGAATTTCTGCCCCCCCCTTCCCCAGGGTTCGCTCTCCCAGTCTAGCCGTCCCTCAGTAATAAGACGACACATCTGGGTCCGTTCGTCGAGACGTTTTTTCGGCCTCGCCTGTGTCACGGATGCCGTTATCCCCACGGTGATCAGGGCAGCCGTCAGGATCAAAATACTTTTTTTCATATCTGCTCCTCAGACAAAATATCAAGAATTATTATTAATGTCATATTATACAATTTTATGCACTGTATCTCCATTTGTCAAAGCTGCTTTCATGAGGTATTCTCAGATTGCGCAGACCAGGTGTACAGCAATATAAAATTAATATCCTGGGGGAAGAAAAAATGACAGCGTTCTCCAGATAACTCTTTGTTTTGTTCCTCTCAGCAAGCCGACCGACAAGGCAAAAAATCCATCCGGAGAACGCCGGAAGAAAGAGAACTTCTCACCTCTTATCACAGTCTTTCTTTCTTTAAAATATGGCAAGTTGTCGCACTGTCATGCAAGGAAAATGGACTGCACCCTTTCCAGGTGGATTATCGGCTGTCTGCCGCTGTTTCGTCCCCCTTTTCCCCTCCGAATCCTGCGACAATATGCCACGGAAACTTTGGGCCGGAATATGGTATTTTAAAAAAGAGGCCACCAGTTTATTCTAACCACAACTAAGTTTCTTAAAAAGGAGAGAACAGATGAACCCACCACATGGACGTACCGTTATCAGAATTTTTACTTTTGCATTGTGCCTGACCGTTACCATGCTGCTCCACCAGGATGCTGCGGCGTCAGCGGACGGGCCCCGGGTTATCAAAGAAGATGCCACCTGTGCGAAATGCGGCATGTATCCTGCCAAGTACCCCGAGTGGCAGACCCAGATCATCTTTGCCGACGGAACCATGAAGGCCTTTGACGGCAACAAGTGCATGTTCGGTTTCATGAATCACATGAGCAAGTTCGACACGGCCCACAGCAGGGATGACATCAAAAAAATCTGGGTAAAGGATTTCAACTCCGGTGAATGGATGGACGCCACCGCTGCCCATTATGTCGTCGGCAGCAAGGTCATGGGCCCCATGGGAAAAGAACTTATCCCGTTCAAGGACAAGGCCGCGGCAACAGCCTTTCAGAAAGAGAACGGCGGCGAACTGCTCGGATATGGAGCCATCTCCATGGAGACCCTGAAACCGCTCATGGGAAAAATGCACATGAAGGGCAAGATGAAAATGGACGGCAAGATGGACATGCAGGGGCACATACAGAAATAAAGCCATCCCTGCCCCGCTGCCCGGGTCAAACCGGTGCCCCGGGACAAACCCGGTGCCTGTCCGGACCTGCGGCTTACCCGAACAGCAGTCTCCTTCCCCGTTTTACCGCAGGGCAGGAGACTGCCTGATCCTCAGCCCCTCAACCGGAGAAGGGGTCCCAGCTGAACAGGAACATCTGGTCTTTCTCTCGATCCTGTGATATTTTTCCTTCAAGGACGGAACAGGACTTTTTTCCAGCCGGTTTTTTTATTGTGCAGACCACAAAAAAATTACAGATCCTGATCGAGAGTATCAGCCGGGACCAGGCCCAGTCGTCCATTGCCTTCTCCCGATTGCTCATTCTCAGGTGGGGCGCCCTGGTCTGCCAGTCATTCATTGTCCTGGCAGTCATCCTGCTGACGAAAATACAACCACCCGTTCTGCTCCTAACCCTGATCATCATCTTCGGGGCAGGAAGCAATATCTGTTTTCACCTCTGTTTCCTGAAGAAAAACAGGGCCATCCCGGGCGCTCTCTTTGCACTGGTCATGTTCCTGGACATCCTCCTGCTGACAGTTCTGCTCTATTACACGGGCGGAGCAATGAACCCGTTTACCTTTCTCTTTCTCATCCATGTCTGCCTTGGGGCCATTCTCATGCGTCCCCTCTGGGCCTGGTCCCTGGCCGCCTGTTCCACGCTCTGTTACGGAATCTTCTTTTTCCTGCCTGATCCTGTTGCCGCCACCGGTACCGCCGGCCACAACAGCCCGGAAATCATCTGCCAAACAGGCCTGCTGGATATGAACAGCATTGCCCTTCACCTGCAGGGGATGTGGCTTGCCTTTGCCATTACGGTCTTTTTCATTGTTTTTTTTCTCGGTAAAATCCAGAAGGATCTTGAGGAACATCAGAAAACCATTGCCGAACTTGAGCTGGAAAGAAACAGAAGTGAGAAACTGGCCTCCCTGGCCACCCTTGCAGCCGGTGCAGCACACGAATTCTCCACACCGCTGGCCACCATCGCCGTTGCCTCCGGTGAAATGTTCAATACCATGAAAGAGCATGACGAAATCGACCCTGAGCTCGTTGCCGACACCCAGCTTATCAGGGATCAGGTCAAAAGATGCCGTGATATCCTGTACCAGATGTCGGCCGATGCAGGCGAACACCTGGCCGAGGCGCTCCAGAATTTCACAGTGGAGCGGTTGTTCAGCGAGGTTCTGGCATGGTTTCCGGAGGAAAAACTCAGGCTGATCAGGATTGACTGCAAGATACAAAAATTTCGTATCCGCATGCCCTTTCGGACTCTCAAACGCATTATCCGGGGACTCCTGAAAAACGCTCTTGATGCCTCCCCCCCGGGCCACTCGATATTTTTGTCCTGCAGGGCAGATGAAAAATTTCTCTCTTTCACAATTCGCGACTCAGGACAGGGCATGGATGAAGCGACCCTGGCTAGGGCGGTGGAACCTTTTTTCACGACCAAGGAGGTAGGTAAAGGACTGGGACTGGGGCTTTTCCTTGCCGAATCAGCAGCAGAACGTTTCGGCGGCGAGCTGAAACTGACCTCGGCGCCCGGGAAGGGGACGACCGCTGTTATCAGTTTTGCCCTGCAGCAGATCAGCCCTGTTGATGCGTAGATATCCGGACTCAAAGAGACCGGTTTCAATAACAGAATAAAACAGCCTCACTGCCACGCACGGCTAAATGTAAGGGGAAAGTCAGGCTAACCCGGGAAAAATGATTATTATGGCAGTATTACTGATACATATCTACGGTGGAACACTATGACAACATCCATACTTCTTGTTGATGATGAAATTTTCTTTCGTGAACGGCTGGGACGCGCCTTTGAGAAAAGAAAATACCGGGTACGGCTGGCGGCTGACTATACTGAAGCCATGCAGGTCGTCAAAAAAGAGAGGCCGGAACTGGCAGTTGTTGACCTGCGGATGCCCGGCAAGTCAGGGCTTGAACTCATCAGGGACGCTCTTGCCGTCCACCCGGATTTGCGCATTGTTGTCCTGACCGGCTATGGCAGCATTGCCACCGCGACTGATGCGGTGAAACTCGGCGCTGTCGCCTTTCTCCCCAAACCGGCGGATGTGGACGACATCATCACTGCCTTTACCCAGGAAACCGACCTGGACCTGCCGGAAGCTGACAGGGATTTCCAGGCACCTTCCCTGGCCCGGATGGAGTGGGAGCATATCAACCGGGTCCTGCATGACTGCAAGGGAAATATTTCCGCCACCGCCAAAAAATTAGGCCTGCACAGGAGAACACTGCAGCGCAAACTGAACAAATTTCCCCCTGACAATTAGAAACCCAAGCGTCCTGATTGCCTTCGGCCTGTACTGCTACCCTTCCCCGCCCACGGCGAGATACCTGAGAAAATGGTACGAGGACAGGATGGTAAAGATAACCAGCATTGCCAGCGCCGCCCGCACGGCTGTCCCCTGGAAACCTGCTACGACCCCTTGCAGGTCCCCGGTTTTTTTCAGGGGTTCGACAAGTATCGCGCTCATGCCGAAAAATGTACCGACAAACAGGG
>JAJRVA010000046.1 GCA_024277485.1 Deltaproteobacteria bacterium
ACAGGAGGGGCCTGCACCTCAGGCAGCCCGAATTTTTCAGTAGTGCCGAGCTGATGATACATGTGGGCGGATCGGATCAGGGTCTTAGACGGAACACAGCCGAAATGGAGACAGTCGCCCCCGAGAGAGGGTTCTTTTTCAACCAGCAGGGTTCGGGCACCAAGTTGCGCCGCACCGGCAGTCACGGTCAGTCCGGCAGCCCCTCCGCCGATGATACCGATGTCATAATCATACGTTGCCAAACTCTTCCTCAGATGGTTTTTTCTTTTTTCGCCGTGTACAGCCCAAGCAGTTTCTTGGTGATAAGCGGCAGCAGGCCGAGCAGTCCAAAGGATATGAGCAGCCCTGGAGAAAGAATGCCCTTCAGGCTGTCTAATTTGGCCAGCTCTTTGCCCGCGTTGACAAAAACGATGGTGGCGGGAAGCATCCCCAACTGGGAAACCCAGTAATAGGTAGAAAGCCTGATGGAGGTCAGTCCCATGACCAGGTTAATAACAAAAAAAGGAAAAATCGGGACCAGGCGAAGAGAGAACAGGTAAAATCCCCCTTCTTTTTCCATGCCTGCATTGATTCTGGTCAGTTTGTCGCCGAATTTGTTCTGCACCCAGTCGCGCAGCAGGTAACGGGCAACGATGCAGGCAAGGGTCGCCCCGATGGTCGAAGCAAAGGAGACGACAATGGTGCCGGTGACAAGACCGAACAGGCCGCCGCCGGCAAGGGTCATGACAGCGGCCCCGGGAAGCGACAGGGCGGTGACCACGATATAGACAAGCATGTACAGCCCGATCACCATGACCTTGTTCGCCGCATAGAGCTCTCCAAAACGGGCCTGCTGCTCCTTGATATACGACAGTGTCAGGTACTGGTCCAGGCCGAAGACCTTGAACAGGACAATCAGGAGCAGAACAAGGCCGATTATGATGAGTTTTTTTATCAGCTCAGGTTTCATGTTCCGTCTCCGGACAGAGCGGTGTGCTCTCGTCCACAGGCGGCGGCTCCGATCAGGGCTGCCCTGGGTTCAAGGAGTATATGGACCGGAATATTGCTCAGCATATCCCTGTGTTTTCCCCGGCAGAAGGAAGACATAAAGCGGTCTGCGCTTAAAAAGGGAAGAATTCGCGGCGCAATGCCGCCACCGATATAGAGCCCGCCGGTGGCCAGGACCTTCAGGGCCAGGTTGGCCGCTTCAGCGGCCAGGATATCAACAAAAAGGTACATGGTCCGCAGGGCAATGTGGTCTTCGGGCCTGCTCCTGCCAAGGGCATCACAGGCAGCCCTGGATATGATCTTCGCGGCATCACCTGCGCCGCTTACCCTGGCGGCAAGTTCAGGCGGCTCATCCATTTCTGTTTTGAGAAAATCATACAGGTTGGGGATGCCGCGCCCTGAACAGACCATTTCCGTACTGACATGCTTCTCCCTCTGCAGCATAAAGGCAAGGAGCCCTGCCTGGAGTTCGTTCACCGGGGCAAAGGAGGTGTGCCCTCCTTCGGATGGACAGGGCAACACGTCCCGTCCGCTTCGAACAAGAAAGGCCTCGCCCAGCCCGGTTCCCGGGGCCAGGACAGCAACCGCTCCCTGCGGATCAGGGGTGCCGCGGTTCAAGGTTTTCAATGCGTTTTCCGGCAGATGAAGAACGCCTGCCGCGGCAGCGACCAGGTCATTGACAAGCATGACCGTGCGAAATCCGCACTGCCGTGCCAGGGCATCACCATCAACAGACCAGGCATGGTTGGTCAACCGGGCGCGGTTGTCGCGTACCGGTCCGGCAACACCAAAACAGGCGTATTCGGGATGATGAGCCGACGCTCTGACAAAAGAGCTGACAATCTCTGCCAGGCTCGTGTAACCAGTATTTGGAAAGGTTTTTTCACAAAGGGGGGCAGTCAGACCATCAGTTGCCCGGTAGAGCGCCAGCGAGGTTTTTGTCCCCCCGATATCTCCGGCAAGAAAAAGCGTGTTTCGGTCCTGCGCTGTCATAACTTGCCTGGGTTCTCCCTGCGTGGAATAGGACTGTCGGGTTTATCCCTTTTTCTGCCGTCTATTCGGAACTATAGCTTTTCAGCCATGATGAAACAAGGGGAAAGGGTTATTGTTGTGTTGACCAATGCTCTGTATATGCTATCCTTGCCGGTCATGGAAACCCTGCTTCCCATACAACTTTTCAGCCGTGTCGGAGAAAACATTCTCCTGGTTCTACTCATCCTGTCGTGTTTCGGCGGTATCGTCGGCATGGTGCAGTTTTTCAGGCCGTCAAAAACCCTGTCGCGGTCCGGCGGGGTATTGCTCCTGCTGAGCGTGGTCGTTTTTTCTGCAGGTTTTTTCTGGATTGGCTGGTTTCATTACCGGATTTATCTTCTCATGCCCCTGGAACTGCCCGCCTCGCTGGCAGAGTATCTCAACCGGCAGCTTGAGGTGATGAACAGGACCGCTGCATACGGGCTGCCTCTCTATAATCCCGATGCTCCGCCGCGCTACATGCTTCCCCTCTGGCTGGAACATGAAAAATACTATTTCTGGTTCATGTGTTACTCGTTGATGGCCCTTGTCGGCTACCGGCGCCTGCAGCATGAAAAGATCCGTTCCGTCCTCCTCGTCTTTCTGGCAGCCCAGGTGCTGATACTTTTCCTTTTTGCCAACCCCTTTGCCGAACCCCTGCCGAAATTCTTTGAAGCGATAACCCCATGGTTCACCCTGGACCTGTCCATGGGGCAGCAATTCGGGCTGTTCATGCAGCTCTACCCCAAGATGATTTTTTACTATAATGCCGAGTACATGTGGTTCCACCCGCCGCTTTTGTTTCTCTCCTATGCCTGTATCACCATGGTCTTTGTGACATCGGTGTTTATGCTGATCAACAGGGATCCGGCAGTGGAAAAAGTCGGTTATGACTTTGCCAAGCTTGGTTTTTTCCTGCTTACCCTGGGCATGCTGCTTGGCTATCCATGGGCGCTCAAGGCATGGGGCCCCAACTGGTGGTGGGATCCCAAGATATGCAGCTCCATCATGATGTGGGCAGTCTATTCCACCTATCTCCATACCCGGCTCTACGTCAACAAGCCGTTTATGTGGTATTTTTCCTCCATCCTTGGGATTGTCTGTTTCCTGGCCATGATATTCACCTTTGTTTCATCGTTCTTTTTTCCCGGGGAGCACACGTTTGTATGAAGACTGAACAGCAACAAATACAAACAAAAAGAAAGGGTTCTCTCGACTATTCCCTGATCCTGGCAACGGTCGGTGTCCTGTTTGGTATCTCGGTTATCTGCATCTTCGGCATGTTCTATTTCAAACTTGCCAATATCCAGCAGCTGCCGCCCCTGGAAAAATATGTCTACATGAACCGGATGAACCTTGTGACGGCACCGTTTGTCATCACCCTGATCCTGCTGCTGGGCATCTGCGTGCCCAAGCGGCTGCTGCCTGTTCGCCGGCTGGTTGTCTTCGGTGCCCTGCTCAGCTGCACCGCTGTCGCAGTGGCAGCCTGGAAGGGAATCGTGACCGGGCTTACGGTCGTGCTCGCTGCCTCGCTTGTGCTGCAGCTCATAGTCCTTGGCATGGCGGTAACGGGAAGCAGGCATCTCCATTTTGAAAAAAGCGGCTACTGGGTCAGGGTCGGCTCCTCACTGATCCACATGGGGGTGATACTGTTCGTTCTGGACCTGATTCTCTACAAAAACCCGTCTCTGCACCTGTTCCTGTTCTGGGTAACAACGATATCAACGGTTCTGGGCATGCTGTTCTGTTTTTACGCCCAGGGGGTGGCGGGATTTATCAGAAAGTTCACGCGATAGGGAAAGAAGAAATTTGAGCAGCCCGTATTTCTCATCAAGATCGTCTTTACAGCAGGTCGCTGATGGGAAATACGGGTTAAAGCTTGTCGGCATTATCCTGCGATGAGACTTTGGTCATTTTCCGCTGAAATCAACCTCCGGCAGTTCACGCTGGGTGGCAAGTTCCAGGGAAAAATATTTCTGTCTTGCAAAACCGAACTTTTTCGCCACGAAACTGCTTGGAAACGACTCCACCAGGGTGTTGAATTTCCGCACGGAAAAGTTGTAGCTGTTGCGGGTGTTCTGGATTTCCCGCTCAATCTCATCCAGGCTTTTCTGCAGCACCAGAAAGGTATTGCTGGCCTTGAGGTCGGGATACCCCTCAGCCACGGCAATGAGGCCGGTCAGGGATCGCGAGATCAGGCTTTCTTCCTGCTGGCGTGACGCGAGGTTGCCCGAATCCGTTCGGATTGCCGCAGTTTTTTCCAGAACCCCGCTTTCGTGCCGGCTGTATCCCTTTGTCGCGCTGATCAGGTTCGGAATGAGATTATGGCGGCGCTTGAGGGCGACATCAATCCTGCTCCATGCCTCCTCGATCCTGTTTTTCAGCTTGATAAATTTGTTGTACGTCGCGATAAACCAGATAATCGGTACAACGACAAATATGATGACGGGGATGACAACCTCAGGCATGGGCGCTTCCTTTTGACAATCCCACCTTTTGCTCCAGATATTCGACAACCTCCCTTTCCAGGCCGAGCCCCTCGGCAAGACTGCGCATGTAGTCCCGTTCAGCAGCCGTGTCCACGTCAATGGCCAGCAGCGAGGCCGAGTAAACCTGCGCAGCCAGGTCCGGCCTCCTGGACCCTGCCGCGACAATGGCGGCAAGATCGCCGGGACGGCTGGCCTCGGCAACAAGAAAATCTTTTTCTTCCCGGGTCAGGCCGTCATCATCAAGCCGTCCGATAATCTTTTCCATCTCCTTCGCGTCGATCTTGCCGTCGGCCTTGGCGGCATTTATCATCGCCCGGACTATCAGCTCGGCATCCTTTTCTATCTCCTGCTGCTGTTGCGGGGTTTCCGGCTCCAGCAGGCCGGGAGGAACCTGACTGGAAGACGCACCTTTGTATTTTGACAGGGCTGAAAAGGCCAACGATGCGAGCATGGCAAGGGTGCCTCCACCGACAGCCCCCCTGGCTGATTTTTTTCCTCCTCCGAAAATCGCCCCGGCAAGGGCTCCCAGTCCGGCTACAGCAAGCTTTGAGCCGCTCCCCTGTCCGGTTGTGCCACCAAGAACACTGCCGAGGATATCCTCAATGCCCCCTCCGGAACCGCCCAGCATCTTGCCCAGGCCGCCCAGCACATCAGGAGCGCCCCCGGAATGTTTCCTGCCGGCACCGAGGGCATTGGTAATCCGCTCTTTGCCTGATTTTGACATACCGGCCTGGACCATGGCACCGAGAATATCCGTAAAATTCATAGATTCACCTCCTGTTATCGGTTAATACGGTAATGAAATCGAGCAGGAACACCTGCTGCTTCCCTGGCGCAGCGCACTCTGCAGGCTAAAGGCTCCGGGCGGAAAAAGTATCGCAGCTGTTGAAATCACCGCCGGCATATCCCTGTCGAAACCAGCGTACTCTCTGCTCGGATGAACCATGGGTGAAGGAGTCCGGCGTGACATACCCCCGGGCCTGTTTCTGCAACCGGTCATCACCGATCTGGCTGGCCGCGTTGAGGGCCTCGTCTATGTCGCCGGGTTCAACGACCTGCCGTGCCCTGTCCGCATTATTCGCCCACACGCCTGCCAGGCAGTCGGCCTGGAGTTCCAGGCGGACCGACAGCTTGTTGTAGTCTGTGTCTGAAAGTCTGCGCCGGGCCGCGTGGACCTTGTCGCTGATACCCAGCAGGTTCTGGACATGGTGCCCGACCTCGTGGGCGACCACGTATGCCTGGGCAAAGTCGCCCGGAGCGTTCATCCTGTCTTTCAGGTCCCGATAAAAGCCGAGATCAATATAGACCTTCCGGTCGCCGGGACAGTAAAAAGGTCCCATGGCTGCCTGGGCAAAACCGCAGGCTGACTGGACCGCGCCGGTAAAGAGGACCAGTTTCGGCTCTTGATACGTCCCTCCCATCCGGCTGAACTGGCTGTTCCAGGTGTCCTAGGTGTCGGCAAGGACAACGGCAACAAACTCGGCCAGCCTGTTTTCCTCCTCCGTGAGTGTGTAGCTGCTCTCAGAGACCGAAGCGGATCCCCCCATCTGGCCGCCCAGGTTGAGAATAACCGAGGGATCAATGCCGAAGTACATCCCGACCAGGGCCAGGAGGATAATACCAATGCCGCCCCCTTTCATTCCCCGGGTAACACGGGTTCCGCGCCGATCTTCGATATTACTGCTTCTTCGCCTGCCTTTCCAGCGCATGATGACCGCCTTTTATCTTTTCTTTCATGTTTCAGTCTCAGGGTAAAACCTGTCAGTGGGTGATGACCCGGGGCAACGTGTCGCTTTTCCATCTCTCCTCCAGAGTTGATCATTGACGGAGCTGTTGCAAACGATCTTTCAGCAACAAAACCTCACTGGAAAGTACTTTGCAGACAGGACCATATCTGTCGGCAGAAATCAGAGTTCGTGAAAAGCGACACAAAAAAGGTTACGGTATATAGCCGGGGTTGTCCCGAAACGCCATGATGATTGTTTTATTGGAATTGATTCTTAATTATACTCAAAAAACAACTTGGGAGGCAAGGAATAATTACATAGTGTAATTCAGGTCTCTCTGCCTGTCCTCTCCTATGAAAGCAAAAAACAGAACCATACCCGAGCTTCTTGCGCCGGCCGGCAGTTTCGAAAAACTGGTGATTGCCATCCATTACGGCGCCGATGCGGTGTACCTGGCCGGCAAACGGTTCAGCCTCCGGGCCAGGGCGGGAAATTTTGATGAAAAAGGCCTTCATCAGGCCGTTGCGTATGCCCATGAACACGGGGTCAGAGTCTATGTGACCGTCAATATCTTTGCCCATAACAGGGACTTTGAAGGATTTGCAGATTACCTGCACTTTCTTGACAAAGTCGGTGTTGACGGGCTGATTATCGCAGATCCCGGTTTCCTGCATGTTGCACGGGAAACATTGCCGGACATGGATATCCATCTCGCCACCCAGGCCAACGTGACCAATGCGTCCAGTGCCCGCTTCTGGGCTTCCCTGGGGGTGAGCCGCCTCAACCTTGCCCGGGAACTCGGCCTTGAGGAAATCAAACAGATCCGGGCTGCCACCGACATCGAGCTTGAACTCTTTGTCCATGGCGCCCTGTGCATCTCCTATTCCGGCCGCTGCATGCTGAGCACCTATTTTACCGGCCGGGATGCCAACCGGGGCGACTGCGCCCACCCCTGCCGCTACTCCTACCACCTGGTTGAGGAAAAACGACCGGGGCAGTATTTTCCTGTGGAGGAGGATGAACGCGGCACCTATATCTTCAACTCCCAGGATCTCTGTCTGTTGGGGCGGTTGCCGGAACTTGTTGCGGCGGGCGCTGATTCGCTCAAGATCGAGGGGAGGATGAAGGCCATCGGCTATGTGGGCGGGGTCGTGCGGGTCTACCGGGCCGCGCTGGACTGGATCGGGCA
>JAJRVA010000047.1 GCA_024277485.1 Deltaproteobacteria bacterium
CGGACATACAGCACACCGGCATTGTGCCGGATATCAGCAGGACCTCGTGGTATTATTATGTTTCCTTTGTCCGGGACGTGTCAATCCACCTCAACGGCATGCACTGTCCGCAGAATGTCCAGTACGTGCCGGAATCACTCTGCATGATCCGCCGGGACAGGTTTCTGGATGCGGGTGGATTTTCCGCTCAATTTTCTCTTGTCCCGTTTGCGGGTCTTGACCTGTGCATGCGTCTGGCGGAAAAGGGATTCATGCATGTGTACACCCCGTACTGCAGGGCCCGGGTGGAGAGGGAGGCAGTGGAGCATCATATCGCCATGATCGATACCGATAAGGCACTGCGGGAAAAAAGGCTGTTCCAGGAGAAATGGCATGCTCAACTTATGGCCGGAGACCCCTTTTACAACAGGTCGGTCCTGGCAGATAACAGTATTTCTCTGGAGGATTTTCTCCCCTGGTACGCGGGTGTCCCGCTTGTCGGTTGATTTACATCGACGTTATTTTTTTGCCTGAAAACCATGGTCTACTTGAATTCAACTCAGCACGCCCCTCAATATCGTGTAGCCGGGATGGTATTTCTTTCCATCCTTCTTGCCCTGGCAGCTGCCTTCACCCTTGGCCTCAAGAGACAGACTCTGTATCTGCACATGCAGGTCAATGCTCCCCGGGACACGGTTATTCAGCTGTTTTATGACTTGGGAGAGGGATTTAACGAGCAGCACAGCCGGAAGAGTATTGTCCTGAATCCGGCCGGAAATGCTGTCATCCGGTTCACTCTTCCGGCCCAACGAGTCAGATCCCTGCGCGTTGATTTTGTTTCCCGGGACAAAACACTGCAGATCTCCGGAATTGAGCTGATCAATGATGCAAACCATGTCGTCTGTCACTATGATATTCATGAGCTTGTCGGCATGCGGGATATTTCGTCGGTCCGCGTTCAGGACGGGGCTGCCTGGATTACTGCCGGCGGTCCGGACCCGCAGCTCCTGCTACGCAGTAATTCTCCGGTTCCCAACAGGTATGGATTTCAATGGCCGCTGTTTTTTTCGCTCACCTTTGTCATATATAGCGTCCTCTGGTTTGCCGGTCGCCTGTTGCTCCTGTTCTCTGGCCGCCGCAGGAAGGGGTATCAGGGATTACGCCGAAGTAATCGTGGTGGGATTTTGGGAATTCTTCACCTGGTCATGATTGCAGGGGGAATGCTGCTTATCGGGTCTCTTGCTGTTTTTCTCCTGCTTGAAAAAGACGCTCAATCAGAGAGGTATCAGCAGGGGCATGAGGTACTGCCTTTTGAGGAGTTGAGTGCAGGCAGACAGGTTACCTTCCGGCGCGCTGACGGGTTGAACATTGCCGGGACACTTTATGCTCCAGATGCAGACAAGGGAACAGTACCGGGTGTGCTGCTGCTGCACGGCAACTACCCGGAAGGGCGCAGTTTTCCGCTGTATCCTGTCCTGGCCCAGTTTCTGGCCCGCAAAGGTTTTCTTGTTCTCACCATCGACTTTGCCTGCTACGGGGCATCTGATGATCCTTTTTCCATGGGCAGGCCCGAGAGTATCACCATGGATCCGGAGACCAGGGCTGCTCTTCGGTTTCTTGAGCAGCAGCCCGGCGTGGATCGACGGGCCGGGATCATGATTGTCGGACATTCCATGGGCGCGGACCCGGCGCTCAGTGTGGGTGTTGCAGACCAGGCGGTCAGTTCGCTGGTCTTGATCGGCCCGCCCAGGCGGGTGCAGGACCGGTTCCGTTTCCCCCCGGACGTGGACTTTTTCTGGAACTGGGCTCTCCATGTCCGCAGGAAAGTGTACGGCAGGGAAGGCTTCCCGGACTGGTACTCAATGGAGGAGTGGCGGCGGCAGATACTTGAGCGCGATATGGTCTCCTATCTTCCTTATTTTTCCGGATGGGGACATAAACCGCTCCTGCTGATTGACGGTGAGCGGGAACCGGGACCGGACAGGGAATTCCTCAGGCGATATGGTTGTCGGGCAGCCTGGCCCAAAAGATATGTCACCCTTGCCGGGGCGGATCACAACTGTAATGTCTCTGCCCGGGGAGAGCAGGTGATGTATGACCCGGTGGTCATGCAACAGCTGGTTGAGGAAATCGACAGCTGGAACCGTCAGTCCGGAACAGGTGCGCAGACGTTCCGGGACGGGCTACGCAATATTCTGCGTCGGCTTTTTTCCTTTGCGGTTATTCAAGACTGCTGATCACCCCGGCATAATCCGTAAGCCCCTCCTGCAGGGAGTATTTTGGGGTAAAGTTCAGAATCCGTTTTGATTTGGAGATATCAAAACCATTGTCCGTGTCAAAAAATTCCAGGGTGCGCCTGGAAATGGGCGGTTCCTTGTTCAGGATTCCGAAAAGGGTCTCCGCGACCGTGGCAATGGCCACGCCGACAGGATAAGGCAGGGTAACAAGTGGTCCCGGCAGGTTGAGTACCGAAGAAAAGGTATCAATCAGTTCCCTGGTCGTGATAATCCTGTCTCCTCCGATAATCATGATCTCCCCCAGGGCTTCATCCCTTTCCATGGCAAGCCTGAATGCCTCCAGCATATCCCTGATATACATGGGGTGCCGCTTGTTCGTGCCTTTGCCGATCATGATAAACCGCTTTTTCTGCAGCATCCGGTGCAGCTTGGCAGTACGCGGACAGCCAAGGCCGTATATCCATGCCGGCCGAAGAATGACGTACGGCAGGCCCGATTCTCTGCCGAAGCTGATGACCTCCTGTTCTCCGGCAAGTTTGGTTTCACCGTAAATGGACTGCGGTCGGCAGGGGGTGTTTTCATCCGCCGGGATGGTAGCCAGTCTGCCGTAGGCACCGACCGAACTGACATGGATAAAGCGTTTCAGGCCGGCGCTGTGGGCCTCTTCCAGCAGTTTCCGCAGGCCGTGCACATTGATGTCCCAGTATTCCGACTCGTCAAGGCTTATCTGCAGATGTGCACTGGCAAAGTGAAAAACAATGTCTTTGTTCTGCAGGGTGTCCCGGGTGAGTTCCCAGTTGCGGAAATCCCCTTCAACAACATTGAACAGCGGCGTGCGGCCGTCAACAGGGGCGCCGGGGAAACGGATATCCATGCCGTCAACTCTGTTGCCGCTTGCCGCCAGGTAGTTTGCCATGTGCCAGCCCAGGAAACCGCCGGCCCCGGTAACCAGGATATTTTTTACCGTCTCATTCATTACGTCTGCCCTCGATCATGGTAACGTATCCTTCCATGCCGATGAGAATCCCGTCCAGGGCGGAAACGGCTCTGAAAAAGGGATAGACAAAGGCATACATCCTGTAGGTTTTTTCCACTGACTTCAGCTGGTCCTCGGTTGCCGGGGCAATGGTCCCCTCCTGCACCTCAGCCTTGCTTTTTTTGGCCAGCACCTTGACGTAGAGAAAGTTTATGGCCAGCTCCACCATTTCCGTAAAAAATTTTGAAAAGGTAACCCGTCTTTCGGGCTGGATGCCCGCTCCGGTCATGATCGGTTCAAGTTCGCTGATGGTCAGACCGTCCCGGATATGGCCATACGACTCCTTGGTCATGCCGACCATGTTTTTCAACCTGTTGACGATTTTTTTCTGGTCTCCGCCGGGTATGGTGATGATAATCCGTCCCTGGTCTTTGGTTATGCGGTGGAGTTCACGGGTGAATACCACCGGATCCTCAATATGCTCCAGGCAGTCAATGGACACCACCCGGTCAAAAACCTGGTCATCATAGGGAAGCTTGTCGTAGGCGCCGCGCTTCACCTCTTCACCCAGCAGTTCACGCATCTCTTCAATGCTCTGGGTCTCAAGCTCGGCCCAGGACCAGTTCCCGCCCAGTTCCCGCAGAAAGTAGTTCATGGCACCGTTATTGTCACCGCAGGTGACGAGCAGGCATTTTTCATCCGGCTTGACCGGGGCCAGCAATCGGGTCAGTTCTTTTAACCGCATCTGTTTTTTCAGAGTCTTGCGGAACATTCGTATCTGCCAGGGAAGAGTATCCTGCATGGGGCACCTCATTTATTCTGTCGTTAAAGCCGGGTTCTCTGTGCCCGGATTTTTACTATCTGCACTGCAACCACCTTCTACCCTTCCCCCTCACCATGGCCGCCGAACGGCAAAATAGTTGTGCAGCCGACTGATTTCCTCCTGCTGCCTGGTCTGATCCCAGTCAAACAGTTGGACGATTTCAGGGGCAATCGCCATGGCCCTCTGCGGGTTGTCGCCAAGCGTGGTCCTGCGGATCAGAAGGTCATCAAGGTGGATAACCGCCTCATTTCTGATAATATTGGTCAAGCGTTCCTGCCAGTCACGGTTATCCCGGTCCAGCTGCCAGTGAAAAGCAAAGATCGATTCCTGGCCGGCAGGTGAGGAAACCGGAGTTTTTTCTCTCTTGTCTGCTACCGGCGCGGCATGTCCGGGAAAGATGATCTTCAGGGTTTTTTCCGCCACCTTCCGCGAGGTGGTGAACTTGACGCCGGAAACACTGTATAACCCCTGGGGCCCGCCTCCCGCGCCATGGTCCTTTATGACTTCTCTGTCAGCCAGAATGTCGGTGCCCTGTTCCCGGACTGGAAGGAGTCCCGAATAGATTTGGAGAATATCGTTTTTTTTCAGCTCCAGGGACGGGATGGCCAGGTTCATGTCATCGATGTAGGTCTGCAGGTCTTTTTCGCCCGGCATGGGATACTCATCCGTGTCATGCCAGGGCGAGTGGACGGTCCCGCCGAGGATGAGTCCGTTCCAGGCATGGACAAAAAACATCCGGGCACCCGGTCGTTTGGGCTTTATTGCCAGGGAATGACCGGACAAAGCCTTTTTGTTGATCAGGACGTTCCAGGCAATGGAATACCGGAACAGTTCAGGGTCATCCCGGTCAAAGGCGGCAGCCAGTTTTCTGCACCATGGCCCGGCCGCGTTGATGACCCTGGTACTCATGAACTCAAACTGTTTGCCGGTTTCACCGTCAACGGCACGGATCCCTTTGACCTGGTTGCCGTCAACAAGGAGTTCGGTCGCTTCGGTGTAATTCAGAGGCGTAACATCACCCTGGCAGGCCTGTTTCAGCATTTCCATGACAACCAGCTGCGAGGCAGGCATGCCGCCGTCATACCAGACAGCCCCGCCTTGGAGGGAAGTCCGGTCAACCTGGGGAAATATTTTTATGACCTCTTCACGGCTGATGATCCTGCCGCTTTCCAGTTCCTGACCCGGGGCAACATCACGGTTACGGTTACAGGACAGCATATCATTCATGGCCAGGGCAATCCTGAAGACGGATGGCCTGTACATACCGTTGCCGTAGAGGGGCATCAGGCACGGAAGGGGGGTGACCAGGCCGGGAAATTCTCGCAGGAACCACCTCCTTTCCGCCACAGACTCAAAAAATCTCTTCAGGTCCATCTTCTGCAGGTACCGCAGGCCGCCGTGGATGGTCCGCAGGGAATTAAAGCTTGTTGACCAGCCGAAATCCTTTTTCTCCAGCAGCAGCACCTTCAGGTCCATCCGGGAGGCAACAAGAGAGATGGCAATGCCATACACCCCCGCCCCGATGATGGTGATATCGTGGGATTTTTGCGCCGCCTCGGCGTGATTGCGAAGAAGTGTGGTCATATCAGCTCTATACGAAAAAAAGTTACACTCCGGAGGTGCGGCTTTTCAGCCAGCGGTTCTGCCAGTCGTGGAAAACAATGAGGGACCAGAGAATATGGCTGTGGTTTTCTTTTCCTGCCCGGTGTTCCCGCTTCAGGCGGTCAATGGTTGCCCATCTGAAAATGCCTTGCTGCCGAATAGTATTCTCATTGAGGTGTTCTTCCATCAGCGGTTTGAATTCATTGTTGAGCCAGTGCTTGATGGGGATGCTGAAACCCTCTTTGGGCCGGTAAACACATTCCCGGGGAACAAACCTGGCTGCCAGCCGTTTCAGGATAACTTTGGTTTCATTGCCCTGCAGTTTCAACCGTTCCGGGACCTGGAAGGCAAGCGCGACCAGGTCGGTGTCAAGATACGGGACCCGTGTTTCCAGCGAAACCGCCATGGACATCCGATCCACCTTGGTCAGGATATTATCGCACAGGTAACTCTTCACATCAACGTACAGGCCCCGGTCAAGATCACCACGGTTCCCAGCCCGCTGGAACAGGTCGGTTATATGGGCTGCAGCCGGTGTCCGGATGTTTTCCAGTGCTTCATCGCTGAACATGCGGGACCGCATCCGGTCTCCGACAAAGATCCGCCAGCGGGCATGGGCCATCTCCCTCGGGAAGGCGGCACCCTCGACAAAAC
>JAJRVA010000048.1 GCA_024277485.1 Deltaproteobacteria bacterium
AAACGGTGCGCAAGGAGGAATTCGGTTACCGCACCAGGATGCCGGGTGCACAGAATGTCCTTGAGCGGAGGGGGTTTGACATGGAATCCCTGATGCTGACCGGAGACAAAAATGTTATTGATGTCGCCTGGATCGTCCAGTACAAGGTCAGCGACCCGGTTTACTTTCTCTACAAGGTACAAAATGTTCCCCAGGCTGTCCGCGATGCCTCGGAGATGGTTGTACGAAGAATCGTCGGCAACATGGATTTTGATTATGTGCTCGGTAATCGCGAAATTCTTGCCGGTGATGCCAGGCGTGAGCTGCAGAACGAACTGAACAACCTGGAGGCCGGGATACAGATCGTTGCCCTGCAGATGCAGGATATCACACCGCCCGAGCCGGTCAAGCCAGCCTTCAACGAGGTCAACGAGGCTGACCAGGACATGAAACGCCTTGTCAACGAAGCAGAGGAGACCTATAACCGGATCATCCCCAAGGCCAAGGGTGATGCCAAAAAAATCATCGAAGAATCTCACGGTTACGCTGTGCAGAGAGTCAACGAGGCCCAGGGTGAAACAGCCCGTTTCAACTCCATTGTAGCAGAGTACCTTGTGGCCAAGGAAGTTACCCGCCGCAGGATGTATCTTGAGGCAATGCAGGAAATCCTGCCCAATGTTGATCATGTCTATGTCATGGACAAGGAACAGCGGACACTGCTGCCCTTCCTCGACCTGACCCGCCAGAAAACAGCACCGTGAACCGGATACTGTTCCAGGTTATCAAAACAGACGAATAATCTCAGATAGAGAAGAGAAACATGAAAAAAATTATCCAGATTTTCCTGCTCATCATAGTCGTCGCCCTCGGCATTTCCGTCTGGGACGGTTTTTATATCCTTAAAGAGGGTGAACAGGCCGTCATCACCCAGTTCGGCCGACCGGTAGGGGACTCAAAGACGGAAGCCGGGCTGAAATTCAAAACACCGTTTATCCAGAAAGTCCGTTTTTTTGAGAAAAAAATCCTGATATGGGACGGTGAGTCCAACCAGATCACGACCAATGACAAGACATTTGTCTACATGGACAATACCGCCCGCTGGCGGATAACCGATGCTCTCCGCTTCATGCAGGCGGTCGGTTCAATCAATCGGGCCCAGAGCCTGCTGGCCGACATTATCGACGGAACGGTCCGCGACCTTGTCAACAAGAACAACCTGATCGAAATCATCCGTTCCTCCGACTGGACAACTGAATACATGGCATCACAGTCCCTGAGCGGCGACATGATCAACCCGCCGCAGCTTGGCCGCGACAAGATAAGCAATATGGTCCTGGAAACCGCATCCAAGATAACACCCCAGTACGGAATTGAGCTCATCGACGTGATGTTCAAACGGGTCAACTATATTGAATCGGTGCGCCTGAGGGTTTACGACAGGATGATTTCGGAACGAAAACGAATTGCAGCAGAAAAACGGTCCCTTGGTGAAGGTCGGAAGGCGGAAATCCTGGGCCGTGTTGAGCGCGAATACAAGGAAATCACCTCCACTGCCAACAAGGAAGCGACCACGATCAAGGGTAAAGCAGATGCCGAGGCCGCAAAAATATACGGTGAAACGTACGGCAAACACCCTGAATTCTATGCGTTCCTGAGGACCCTTGAGAGCTATCGGGACATTATTACGGACAACACATCCCTCATCCTCTCTTCTGACTCCGACCTCTTCAACTACCTGGAGTCAATCGAAGGAAGGAAATAGTTGAAAGCTTGTCAAGTTTGTAAAGTAGAAGAGAGTCGCGTCAGTTGAGAGGTTAACAGGACACTTTCGACCTACTCAATAACAATCCCGGGACCCTCGTCGGCAAACGAGGGCCTCTGTTCGGGAGAATAGGGGATCCTGCCCTGCTCGTTGACCATTGCCTCGAAACGGAGGATATCTTCTTCAGTGGACAACCTCTCGACCTCCAGTTTATCAAACCGGCAGCTGCAGTGAACAAGCTGTCCTCCGCACCAGGGGCACAGTTCCACCGGACAGCCGAATTCGTGCAGTTCTCCGGTTTCAGCATGACAGGCAGGACAGACATTCACGTCACTTCCCACTGACTCATACACCCCGAAATTATCGATCGCACGACACTCAACAAGAAATTTCTCACGACTTTCATACCCGAAAAAATCAAGCAGGTCCCGGTCCCAGATCCCTTCGGCAAGCGGCCCCTGAAACTCAACGCCTTCACTTGACACCAGGTACAGGTATGCACTTTCACCGGTGGCGATCGCCAGCAGGAACATACCCTGCCTGCGATGAACCAGCCGTATTTCACGAACCAGGTCATTCACCGCCTCGGGCAGGAAGCTGTAAAACTCCTGCAGCAGGGCAAGCGCAATCCGGTCCTCCCTGTACATATCGAGAAGATCTACGGCATCACCAATCCTTCCTTCCGGCACGGCATACTCTATCAGGTCTCTGACAGCCTGTCTTTTTTCCCTGAAATCATCCATGGAGCTCACTCCCTGCTCTGCTTATTTCCTCTACCCATCGGCCTGTTTCCCCGGCGATATCCGCTGCCTGCGACAGGGCCGTTACAAGAGCAATACGCCTGACCCCGGTCTCGACAAGCTCCGGTACATGCTTCAATTTAATCCCGCCCATCACGGTGAAAGGAAGCGACAGATGGGATGAGAACCGGGTAATCGCCTCCGGGCCCAGGAACTTCGACAGTCCCTCCTTGGTCCCGGTGGGGTAAATCGGGCCGATATTGTAGTAGGAAACCGGCAGGTCGCCTGTCTTTTCGATCTCTCCCAAACGAATGGCCTGTTCTTCACTGTTACATGATATACCAATAATCATTTCCGGGGCCAGCTTCAAGATCTCACCGGGCGGGATGTCCTTCTGGCCCACATGGATACCGTCCGCATCAGCGAGCAGGGCAATATCCAACCGGTCATTCACGAAAAAAAGTGCTCCTGCCTCCCTGGTTTTCCGGCGAAAAAACTTCGCTTTCTCCAGAAGACGGCGGTCCGATGAGTCCTTGTCGCGCAGCTGGATTATTCTTGCCCCGCCGTGAAGTACCCCGTCAAGCCACTGTTCGTCGGAACGTCCGTCTGCCAGCCTTTCACAGGAAACAGGATACACTGTTACCTCATCAACAAACTGTTGCAGCCGTCGCCGGTATTGCTCACCCCGCCCGGTCATGCCGCTCCGTCTGTCCGGTTCATTTCTCCGGCGGCACTGCCCGGACCGTGGCCGAAGCAGCGTGTTGCCGGAACTGTCATTATTTCATTCACTTGAATTTTTTTCAATAATTAAGTAGTATGCATAATTGCAATAAAAAATGTCATCGTCCGTTATTATACGGAAACTCCCGGATACGATTCGGATGCCCCCGTTTCTGCTCTGAGTCGGCAGAAAACATATTTCATATATAACCGAACACATACACCTGCGCACCGAATTTCCCGGGATGTGTTGACAAAACCGGACCATTTTCTTTATGCCGGCAAGATTGATTGAGGCTGATTGCAATGAAGCTACAGGATGAAAACCATGTCGTATAAAATCACAGATCAAACAGCACAGCTGAGTATAAACGGAAACGTGTATACCCTGCCGATTGTTGAAGGGACCATGGGAGACAGGGCTATTGATATTTCCAATCTCCTGCAGCAGTCCGGCTACATCACGCTGGACAACGGTTACAAGAATACGGGATCATGTTCCAGCACCATTACCTACCTTGACGGCGCCAAGGGGATCCTGCGCTACAGGGGTTACGATATCGAGGACCTGGCTGACAACTGCTCTTTTGTGGAGGTCGCCTACCTGCTTCTGCATGGAAGACTGCCCAATGTCTCGGAGTTGGAAGGGTTCAGGGGGCTTCTTGAGCGGTTCGCCCTGATCCACGAAGACATGATCCATTTTTTCGATCATTTTCCCTCCCATACATCCCCGATGTCCATACTTTCGGTCATGGTCAACAGCCTGGTCAACTATTACCCGGAAATGGGTGATGACCCGATGGCTGATTTTGAAGCAACCTCCACCCGTCTGTTATCCAAAATCAGGACTATTGCCGCCTTTTCCTACAAAAAATCCCTGGGTCATCCCCTGGTATATCCCAGGAACGACCTGTCCTACTGCGGCAACTTCCTGAATATGATGTTTGACAAGCCGGTCAAACCCTATGTGGTCCGACCGGAGGTCGTGGCTACTCTGAACAAGCTTCTCATCCTGCACGCCGACCATGAACAGAACTGTTCCACCTCCACCGTCAGGCTGGTCGGCAGCGCCGGGGTCAACCTCTATGCCGCCATCTCCGCAGGCATCAATGCCCTGTGGGGCCCGTTGCACGGCGGAGCAAACGAGGCTGTTGTGGACATGCTGGAAACCATTTACGCGGATGACAGCAACTTTGAGAAATATATCACCAAGGCAAAGGACAAAAACGATCCGTTCAGACTCTCCGGTTTCGGACACAGGGTATACAGAACCTATGACCCGCGGGGAAAAATCATCAAGAATGCCTGTGATGAAGTACTCAGGGTGCTTGAAATATCCGATCCTCTGCTGGACCTTGCCTACAAGCTTGAAGAGATTGTTCTCAAGGATGAGTATTTCGTTGAGCGAAATCTCTTTCCCAACGTCGATTTTTACAGCGGCATCATTTACCGGGCCATCGGGATACCCACCAATATGTTCACGGTCCGGTTTGCCCTGGGCAGACTTCCCGGATGGATCTCCCAGTGGAAAGAAATGCATGAGGATCCTAAGACAAGAATAGGACGGCCCAGGCAGGTTTATATGGGGGAAAAAGCCCGGGACTTTGTTCCACTCGACATGCGGGAATAAAAATATTCGCCTCAGTACAGACGCACAGAAACAAAAAAGGTCAAGGTGTAGCGCACACCTTGACCTTTTTTGTTTCTGTGGAAGTATCCGGCCCGGTTACAAATCCGTCCAGTAATCTTCCGGCATGTCCTGCGCAAGGGCAAGGGCCCCGTCAGACCCGCTGAAAAGGGGATCCTTGACCACGGTTACCTTGGCGGGACCGTATTCACTCAGGACATCCTTAAGGTAGCTGGCAAGCCCTTCGATCTGGCTGCCGCCGCCTGCCAGAATAATATTCTTCCTGATAACATCCTGGTACTCAGGATCAAACCTGGCAATGAGTTCCAGAGTGGACTCGACAATGGCCGGCAGAATACTCTCACATGCACGCAGCATCTCATCCGTTATATCATGCTTGGTCGGTTTGCCGTCTACCGGTATTGTCACCTTGATTGCACCATCCGGCTCCCCGATAAAACTGTAATCCTCTTTAAATTTCCGTACCATGTTCAGGTTGAAATCCGCCTGGGGATACCGTTCTGCAAGAAAATTATACAGCTGCTGATCAATATAGTCGCCGGCCGTCAGGACAGTTCGCTGATCATCCTCCGTCGGTACAGTACCGTGCATGAGGCAGAAATCAACCGTGCCGGCGCCGATATCGATAACCATTGCATTATCAAGGGCATCGACTCCGTAGGCCACGGCAAAAGGTTCGGAAACAACCAGAAGAGAGTCCGCGTATTCGGCAACCGCCTTTTTCAGGGCCACCTTATTTACCTTGAAAGACTCAGCGGGAACACCAACCACCGCCCTGACCTTGCCATCATCCTTTTTGGTCTGCACAAGAGAAATCAGGTGATTGATCAACTCTTTTACCGCCTCTTCATCACGGGCGGTTCCTTCCTTGATGACACCGTTTTTCAAGGGTCGGTACAGATCAAGGGATAACCTGTGCTCCACGGCATCCTCCCCGAAAAGAACGGGTGCTCCGACTACCTTCCTGGCGATGAAATCCTTTGGCCATCCGACATAACTCTCAACCCACTTCTTTCTTCCGTTGATCGCGGATATGGCGCTCCTCGAAGTGCCGAGGTCGATTCCGACAACCAACTTTTCATCAACTGCTTTTCCTGCGGACTTTCTGGCCATTCTCATCTCCTTTTAAAACATGTAGATTCCTGCGCTCAAGATAGCGGGCTGTTCCCTGGCTGAGGAATGTCGTAATTTCCTCCCTGTAGGCGGGCATGTTCAGCTTCAACTCCTCCTGTTTCTTGGTGATGCACGAAATCTCGACCAGGACGGCCGGAGCATTCACACCAAGCAGAACGACAAACGGTGCTATTTTAATTCCCGCATCAGCAATATCCTTATCATACTTTTTAACGTTCGTGAAGAGACTATATTGTATGGAAGAGGCTAAATTGGCAGATTCCTGCTCCTTGAAGGTGTTGCCTATCTTCTTGATCATATTCTCAAAGTCTTTTGTCAGGATCCCGGAGCCTCTGTTTTCCTGCTCTGCCAGCTTCAGTGTCTCAGGGTCGGATGGAGGACCATAGTAATAGGTCTCGGTAACATTGAAGCGTTTCTGGGGCAATGCATTGACATGGAGCGAGATAAACAGGTCGGTCCTGCCGGAGTTGGCAAACTTCACCCGCTCGGACAGTGACATGGTCGCATCGGTTTCACGGGTCAGGACTACTTTATACCTGCCGTACTGCTGGAGTTTCTGCTGCAGGCGCCTGGCGATATCCAGAACAATATCCTTTTCCTGTGTTCCCAGCAGCCCGATTGCACCGGGATCCCTGCCGCCATGCCCGGGATCTATGACAATGGTCTGGACATCCAGACCGAAAATTGAACTGAGCCGTACATGATCATTATTCAGGATAAGACTGTAATCCAGCAGCTTCTCCTGGTTCAACTCCACAGCCTGAGGTATTTCCGGCGACCTCAGAATATACGACGTCTGTCCGGAAAACCGTGTAACAGGAACCGGGACCGGAACTTTCACTTCAACTGTCGGCAGGGGCTGTATCTGGTCAATAACCGGAGATCCGGCAGCAGCAACTCTCTGGGACGGCTCTCTGTTCCCGGATCCGACCAGCATCCCAGCCAGACTTACCCCGCCTGCCAGAAAAACCAGGATGATCAGCCAGGCAAACGACCTGCGCCGGGTCTGCGGCCTGGCAGGCTGCGGTTCGTGCTTCGTACTTGCAATCCTGAGATTGTCATCATAGACACCACGCAGGATAGCATTTTTCAAACGAAGGCTTTCAGCAGAATTACGGATTGTCATGGTTATGCATGGTGTCGGAATAGTGATTGTAAAACGTTTTAACTCGTGGAATTATTATATGATCTGCATCATGGGCTGTCAACTGCATCTTCTGCACAGGAAAAAGACCGCCGGAAAGGACAGCCGGTGAATTCTGCAAAAACAACGGGGAACGGTGGCATATTGCCACAACATATTGAAATTCCGCAACTTTTCCCCAGCATCTTTACCGCGGCACAGGTTCATCATGCCGGGGTTGCATGCATATTCGGGCTGTTTTTGTTGCACACAACCGGGGCCGGGAACCTGGAACGGGGAAAGAAAACAGGAAAGGGAAAGCGATTTAACGCCGGTTATCAGGCTTCAGCAACCGTATTATGGGTGATAAAATTATCGACAAGCTGTTTCTGCTGCCCGGTCAACTCGCCGAATTCAAGGCCGAACCGGCTGACCCGGATAGCAGTAAAAGGTGTTGTTGCCTCGCTCTGCAGCATGCTGACGAGGCGGACAGGGACATCCCTGAGATAAAAATCCGCATTGTTGACGAAAATATCCACTCTGACATCATCCGGCAGCGCGTCGTCAAAGATGACCGATTGAATCTTCATCCCCCCCTCGCTGATATCCTGTATGGTAAAGGGAATGTTGTCTATGAAAGCGTAAGCTCCGTCGCGCACCTGAAAACGGGAGTGTTGACGGCGCTCCTCTCTTAAATCAGGCATTGCCTGCTCACTTGCTGCCACTGTTCATTTGCTGTATTGAATTCATCTCATACTCGTTGACCAGCTGACAGTACTCTCTGATCAGGTACCAGCGCTGCACCGGACTTAACTGGAAATAAATCGGACTTAACATCAATATACGTATCGCGACGCGGGGAGTCAAGGGGCGGGAACCTCCTGTTCTTCAAGTTATTCCGCTTCATTTACCAGCCGGCCCGGTACCGGTTGAGAACACAAAGACGCTCAGCCCGGCAACGGATAAAACTCTTTCATCTCATAACAAAATAACACTGAAAGCAGAAAAAGCAAAGAGAAAAACCAGCCATGTTTTTTACCCTTACGTTGAATTTTGCAGAAACAGGGAAAAAAGTGCGCTTTTTTTACCCTCTATTTTCCGCAACCGCCATCTCACAGGCAACAGCCGGCACCCCGGACCCGACCTCGACAGCGGAACACACCCTATATCTTGGCCAGGTTTGTGCTGGTTGACAGGTTGGCCACCAGCGGCACGTCAATTGTGATCACGTCCTCCATGGCTGATTTCAGCGCGTCGATGGTAGTCTTCAGTTCACCTTCAGGGACTTCAAGAACCAGTTCATCGTGAATCTGGAGAATCATCCGGGCACCAAGGCCCTGTTTCACCATCTCATGGTCGACCTTCAGCATTGCCAGCTTGATTATGTCTGCTGCAGTCCCCTGGATGGGAGTATTAATTGCCGTTCTTTCAGCGAATTCCCGGCGGGTTCTGTTTGCATGGTTGATATCAGGCAGGATCCTGCGGCGGCCCAGGAGCGTGGAGACATAACCGTCTTCCCTGGCCTTCCGGATAATACTCTCCATGAACCTCCTGATCCCCTTATAGTGCGCAAAATACCTGTCTATAAAGGTCTGCGCTTCCTTGCGGCTGATACTCAGCTGATTGGACAGACCGTAACTCGACATGCCGTAGACGATGCCGAAGTTGATTGTCTTGGCCACCCGCCGCATTTCAGGCGTAATGAGCTGTGGTGCGACAAAAAAAATCTCTGCCGCCGTGCGGCTGTGAATATCTTCGCCTGCGTGGAAAGCAGTGAGCAGGGCCTGATCCTGCGAGTAATGCGCCAGCACACGCAGGTCAATCTGTGAATAATCACCGGCTAAAAGAAGGGTCCTGGGAGCGGCAACAAAAGCGGCGCGGATTCTCTGGCCGTCCTCGGTCCGAACAGGGATGTTCTGCAGATTCGGTTTGCTTGAACTCAGCCTCCCCGTGGCTGTACCGCACTGGTTGAACGAAGTGTGGACCCGGTTATCGGCCTTATGGATCAGCCGGCTCAGCTTGTCCACGTACGTCGACTTCAGTTTGGCCAGGTTGCGGTAGGAAAGAACATGCCCCGGCAGATCATGCTGCCGGGACAGACGCTCCAGCACTTTCACATCCGTGGGATAACCGGTCTTTGTTTTGCGCCCCCTGGGCAGCTGCAGGTCTTCAAAGAGAACTTCGCCAAGCTGCTGGGGAGACTTGATATTGAATTCCCTGCCGGCTAAGCGGAATATTTCTTTTTCAAGCTCATTCAGTTTCCGGCCGAATTCTTCGGAAAGATCCCGGAGCAGCTGTTCATCAACACGGATGCCCGCCCTCTCCATCCTGGCCAGGACAGGTATCAGGGGACATTCTATGTCCTGAAAAAGAGACCACAGGCCCAGTTCTTTCAACTGGGGCTGCTGGTGTTTGAAGAGCAGAAGGGTCCCGTATACATCTTCGCAGCTGTAATCCCCGGCGCTCTCAAGATCGACCCGGACAAAGCTGTCTGCCAGCTTGTCGCCTCCGGTGACCTCGGCAAAGGGGGTCACCCTGACGTCCAGCTCCAGGCAGAGGTCGTCAAGCTTGTAGGAACGGCGGCCAGGATCAATGAGCCATGCCCCGATCATGGTGTCGTACAGGGGACCGGCAAGATTCACCTTCCCGTTGCGCGACGAAGAAAGTACCGACCAGTCAAACTTGAGATTATGCCCGATCTTCGGCAGCTCCTCGTCCTCAAGAAAAGGGCGGAGAGCGGCAATGATCAAATCCGGAGTCAGCTGGTCGGACAGCAGGTCGCCTTCTTCATTGCGATGTCCGCAGGGAATGTACCAGGCCGCATCTTCATCCAGGCACAGGGATATGCCGACAAGTTCGGCAGTCAGCGTGTCCAGGGAATTTGTTTCCGTATCAACAACAAGATGACGTGCTCCTTTAAGCCGGTCGATCAGGCCATCCAGCTGTCCCGGTGTCTGCACCAGGGAGAATCCCCCGGTATCAACATCCCGGGCAGGAACATCGCTCTTCAGCAGGGTATAGAACTCAAGCTCGGACAGTACCTCCCGCAGGGAATCCGCGTCCGGTTCACGGACCAGGTACTCATCCTGGCTCGCCGGAACCTCGACATCCTGGTTCAGCCGGATCAGATCCCGAGACAGGAAAGCGTCCTGCCTGTGAAGAATCAACCGCTCCTTCATTTTAGAGGGCTTCATTTCATCCACCCGCTCAAACAGCTTTTCAAGCGTCCCGTGTTCATGTATCAGCTTCTGTGCTGTTTTCGGCCCCACACCAGGCACACCGGGAATATTGTCCGAACTGTCGCCGGTCAGGGCAAAGTAGTCAAGCAGCTGGTCCGGGTCTATCTGGTATTTTTCCTTCACCATGGCAGGACTCATCAACCGGTCGGTCATCGGATCCCACAGGGTCACATTCTCATCAACAAGCTGGAGCAGGTCCTTGTCTCCGGAGACAATGACAACTCTGCATCCCTGAGCGCCAAGTTGCCTGGTCATGGAGGCAATCAGGTCATCCGCCTCCTGGGCATCATGTTCAAGACTCAGGATATTATAGGAGGTGACGATTTTCCTGATATAGGGGATCTGGACAGCCAGGTCATCAGGCATCGGCGGCCTGTTGGCCTTGTACTCCGGATATATTTCGTGCCGGAAAACAGGCCCCCGTGTATCAAATGCCACGGCCATGCATTCAGGTTCACGCTCACGCAGGATCCGCCGCAGGATCGTGGTAAACCCGTACACGGCATGCGTCGGCAGGCCGCGGGAATTACTCAGGGGAGCAATTGCGTGATAGGCCCGGTAAATATATGCGTTGCCATCGACCAGATATACTTCTTTACATGTCATTGGTGTACCAGAGCTCATGTTTTTTCATGAAACAGGATCATTTTCTTTACCACAGGATAACAGGCTAACAAAAAAAAGCCTCTGCCGTAAACGGCAGAGGCAAAATACTTTCCTTTTTTTGAGTCAACTACATTTTTGCGGCCCGGACAAATGTCGCCTGCGGCCCCATTTCCCCTTCGGTCACACCAAACATGACACAGTCTCCTTCCTTCAGATCCTCCATGGCAACGTCCCGCAGAACAGTCTCGTGAAAAAATATTTCCTGTTCATCGGAAGTAACGATAAACCCGTAGGAATCGATCGGGAACAGCCGTTTGATAATACCGCTGCTGTTTCCATCAAGAACGGCCCCCTGGGCCTTCACACTCTTATGGTTCTGTTTTTTTCTGACGATCTCCTTCAGCTTTAAACCAAGGACATCAAAGGCCTCAACCAGAAGCGGATGCACTTTTTCCCCCCATCTCTTGACAACAACCGTATCATTGGGAACTGCGGCAACCAGACGTACCTCAAAGCCGACTTCCTTGTAGTGAGAAGTGCTTTCAATGGTTACACGGAGGTGAAGAACCAGGTTGGCGTAGTGGCGTATAATTTTTGCTTTTTCTTCTTCAATTTTATCCTGCCAACCTTTCCGCATGTGAAGATTTCTGGCCTCAATCTTAAGTTCCATAAAGTTCCTCCACTATTAAAAACGACAGCAACCCCATGTTACTGCCTTTACCAACGTCGTATTAATCTGTATATTCCGGGAAAAAGTATGAGAAGTTTGCCTGAAGTAAAAACATTTATCCATACTTAAAGTATAGTCACACTTGCGGGGTCAAATCAAGGGTCAGCCTTCGATTTCTTGACGAAAACCACTGCCAGGATATACAATCATCCTATGCAACAGCAGAAAATAATTGGAATTTTGCTTCTTAACCTGGGCGGACCTGAATCCCTGGAAGATGTTGAACCTTTTTTGTACGACCTCTTTTCAGACCGGCAGATTATTCGTCTCGGCCCTTCATTTCTTCAAAAACCCATAGCCAGGCTGATTGCCGGACGAAGGGCTCCCACCTCCAGGGAAAACTACCGCAAAATCGGCGGCGGCTCTCCCATCTGCCGCATCACAGCCGGCCAGGCCCGGGCACTTGAGCAAAGACTTTCCGGCAAAGGCTCTTTTGTGGTACGAACCTGCATGCGATACTGGCGCCCTTCCGCCCCGCAGGCTGTCAGCGAAATGGTCAGGGCCGGCGTCAGCAGTATTATCGCGCTGCCCCTCTATCCGCATTACTCGGCGGCAACAACAGGCTCATCATTTACCGATCTGCGCCTGGCTGTCGAAAAAGCTGCCCCCGCACTCCCTGTTCATGAAATACGATCATGGCCGGACGAACCGTCCTATATTCGATGCCTGACGGAAAAAATCCGGGAGGGGCTGCTCCTCTTCCGGGATGAATCAGTAGAAGTTGTCTACAGTGCCCACAGTCTTCCGAAAAAATTCATTGAAGAAGGAGATCCCTACGTCGATGAAATCATGACGACCATTTCCGCCCTGGAAAAGAGTACCGGCACAAAAGGACATCTCTGTTTTCAGAGCATGAGCGGCCCGGTCGAGTGGCTGGAACCCTCCACTCCCGATATGCTCCGGAAACTGGCCGACCGGGGATGCAGGAACATCCTCATGGTGCCGATCAGTTTTGTCTCCGATCACGTGGAGACACTCTACGAGATCGACATGCTGTACAGAGACATGGCAAGTGATCTCGGCATGCGGCTCGAATCAACCCGCGGCTTAAATGACGACCCCGGGTTCATTGAGGCCCTGGCAAACCTGGTGCTGACCAGGATCTGCGCAGACCAGGATCATGGAGTACCACCAATCTACCCCCTGTCCTGAAACCGCCTCATCCTGATATTCATCAGCAGACCTATGCCGATCAAGGTCGTCAACAGTGATGAGCCGCCATAACTGAACAGCGGCAGCGGTATACCGACAACAGGCAGAAAACCCATGATCATCAGGAGGTTGATTACCGCCTGCCAGAAAATCAGCATGACAATGCCGAATGCCAGCAGGACCCCAAACTTGTCCCGCGCCGTCATGGCAATGTTAATCCCCCACAGCAGCATGAAAAAATAACAGCCCAGGAAAAACACGCTGCCGGAGAAACCCCATTCCTCGGCCCATACGGAAAAGGCAAAATCAGTATGCCGTTCGGGCAGAAAATGAAGATGCCCCTGGGTCCCTTCCATAAACCCCTTGCCGAAAATCTGCCCGCTGCCCACGGCAATCTTGGACTGCATAATCTGATAGCCCTGGTTCATCGGATCGCCCTCCGGATTGAGAAACGTTTCAATCCGGCGCCGCTGATAATCCTTCAGGAAAAATTTCCACATGACAAAGCCTCCGGAAAACCCGAGTGTTGCCAATATCGCGATGGTCGTCCAGCGCATTTTCACAAAGAGTATCATGGAGACAAAGATAATCCCAAGCATCAGCGCGGTGCCGAGATCAGGCTGGATCATGATCAGGACAAAAGGCACAGCGGTCAGAAGTCCCGGCCTGACCAGGTCGAGCAGGCCATAGCCCCTGCCGACCTCTCGCCTGGAAAAATAACTGGCCAGGACGATGACGAGAATGAGCTTGGCCGGTTCCGAAGGCTGCAACCGGAAAAAACCGAGGTTGATCCAGCGCTGGGTTCCGGCAATGGAGTGGACGAAAAAACCCGTATAGATAAGCAGCAGGATGATTATGCCGTAGAACACAAAACCCAGCGCCTCAAGCTCCTTGTAGTCAAAACTGATAAGGAAAAGCATGAGCCCGAGGCTGCCCAGAAGTATATAGAGCTGTTTGTAAAAAACTGCTGACGGTTCCGGCCCTCCACTCCAGGTTGAGCTGAAAAGGTTGGCCAGAGCCATGACACATACCAGTAGCAGCAGCAGCAGCATAACCCAGTCAAAACAATGTATTAATCTGCGATCAAATCGAAACATAATGAAATAGAAACTAAACTTAACTTCCCTGATTGACGTATTTATGTAAAATCATGTTGTACTTTCCTGCTGACCAGGTCAAAAAAGGCTGAAGCTGTTCAACAGCCTTTCAATTGACGGGCGGGCTGTCATAGCGGCCTTCCATCATGACAAATGCCACGTCCTGCCCATCCCCCAGCCGGTCCTTGAAGTAGGCTTCCAGGACCGCCCTTGCCACCGGTGCCGCTCCAGAGCCCCCGTGCAGACCATGCTCGACAAGAACCGTAACTGCTATTTCCGGATTTTCCGCCGGGGCAAAACAGGTGAACCAGGCATGATCCCTGTACTTATAGGGGATATCCTCTTCCTTGAGATGCCTGTACTGTTTCAGCCTGACCACCTGGGCCGTGCCGGTTTTCCCGGCTACGGTAATATTTTTCAGCCGGGCCGGCTTGCCGGTCCCCCGCTTTCCATTGACGGCCTCGATCAGGGCCTCACGTATGAGTTTCATGTTTTTGCCCTGTCCGACAAGCCGTTCAACCACCTGCGGCTCGAACTGTTCTAGCACCCTGCCGTCAGGATCCCGGACACTTTCGATAATGCCTGGTTTATAGAGCGTGCCGCCGTTGGCAAGGACTGATGTCATCAGGCATATCTGTATCGGTGTGGCAAGGTCAAACCCCTGACCGATGGCGACAGAGAGGGTCTCTCCCTCCTGCCAGGCAGTATTGTACCGTCTTTTTTTCCAGGCTGCGGTCGGTACAAGGCCGCTCTTCTCATGCTCCATGTCGACACCGGTTTTCCTACCAAGCCCCAGGCGTCTGGCATAGCCTGCCAGACGATCGACTCCCAACCGCTGTCCCACCTGGTAGAAATAGACATCACATGATTCCGTCAGGGCCCGTTTCAGGCTCACGGCCCCGTGCCCGCCCCTTTTCCAGCACCGGTATGTCCGGTTGCCGAAACGGTAATAGCCCGGACAGAAAATAACACTTTCCGGGGTGATAACACGTTCACCAAGACCTGCCAGCGCGGTTACGATCTTATACGTTGAGGCAGGCGGATACTGGCCTTGAACAGTCTTGTTGATAAGGGGATGCCTGGGATCATCCAACAGGGCCTGCCATGCTTTTTTTGATATCCCGCCGATGAACTCGTCAAGCTTCAACGGCGGGGAACTTGCCGCCACCAGAACCCGGCCGCTGTTGACTTCAATAGCCACCACGGAACCGGCCTTGTCCTGTTCCGCCATGATGTTTTCCGCCGCCTGCTGCAGTTCCATGTTGATAGTCAACTGCAGGTCGGAACCCGGCAGAGGTTCAACGCCTTTCAGGTACCGCTGTTCAAAACCAAGGGCATTGACCTCCATGTACTCCCGTCCCTTCTCCCCGCGCAGATCCTTTTCCCGCAACTTCTCCA
>JAJRVA010000049.1 GCA_024277485.1 Deltaproteobacteria bacterium
ATACAGGACATTCTTGTCCAGGTCTTCAAGCACCCGGATTTCACCCCGGTAGTCCTTGACCTGAACAACCGGTCCGCCAGGCAGAAAAAGACCGGAAACATCAACGGCATCAGTCAGTGAACCGCCGCCGTTGTTGCGCAGGTCGAGGATAAGACCTGTAATATTTTCTTTTTTGAGCCGATGCAGTTCTTTTGCCGTGTCCCGGGTTACATTGCGTGCGGCGCTGCTGTCTCTTACGGCGGCAAAATCCCGGTAAAAGCTCGGAATTTTGATATAGCCGATCTTGCTGCCGGCCTCGGTACTGATGATTTCAGATTTTACGTAGGTCTCTTCGATCTGGACCACATCACGAACAATGGCAATCGTCTTTTTTGAGCCGTCAGGTTTCTGGACAGTCAGGATCACCTCTGTCCCCTTGGGCCCCCGGATATAACTGACTGCTTCCCTGATTCTCATGTCGGTGATGTCGACCGGTTCCCCGTCTTTTTCGGCCACAGACAGGATGGTGTCTTCCGCCTGGAGATCACCCTGCCGCTTGGCCGCACTGCCGGGAATTATCCGTACCACTTTTATATGTCCTTCATCTTCCCGAAGCAGGGCTCCGATGCCTTCAAGAGAGCCGCTCATCTGGATATCAAAATCCTGTTTGGAGGTCGGGGCCATGTAACTCGAGTGAGGATCAAAGGCCCGGGCCACAGCATCGAAGTAGCGGTTGTAATGTTCCTGGCGGGTCTCCTTGAGGAGCCGGCTCAGGTAGTTCCGGTTGCGGGCGCTGACCGTCTCCAGGGCCTTGTTCCAGAGGGCTTCGTCAAGAGGAGCCTGTTCCGTGGTCGGGCCTTCAGCCCCCTCACTGCGCCGCGCCTCATCGTCATCGGGAGAATCTTTCTTCTGCTCCTGCTCAAGAAGGTCAAGGTAGGCCTCAATTGTCTGGAGCTTGAGAATGCGGCGCCAGCGGTCGCGAAGCTCGGTTGCATCTGCTGCATAGTCCAGTTTTTCCCTGTCCAGCTGCAGGTATTCTTTCCGCTTGGGATCAAAGCCCCGGGCCATCAGTTCCCTGGTCATGAGCTCGACTCCCCTGATCCTGGCATAGAGCAGGTTTATGCCCTTGTCCGGCAGGTCAAATTTTCCCCTGCGCAGCTCATCATCAATGCGGTCCGAAAACACGCGGAGCTGCTGCACATCTTCCTGCAGCAGAAACCGTTTTCGCGGGTCAAGCTGCTTCAGGTAGAGCTCGAAGGCGGCAGGCGAGACATCTTCCATGGTCTTGTGGGCATAGTGCCGTGAAGGGAGCTGACGGGTGAGAATATATGCTATGAGACGGTTGCGGTCGGCATCAAATTCAACCGGCATAACCTTGGCGTATACAGGAGCTGCCAGAAACGCAAGCAGTGTCCAGGCGGCCAGGTGGCGATAAAGATTCATATTTAACTCCGTACATCCTGGCCGGGAAAACAATGCGGTTTGTTTGTTGCCGCAACCAATTCCTGGCCCAGGATTGTATTTATACGTTTGCTCCGGGGCGAACGAATTTGCAGATTGACATCTATGCTGAAGCACGATAAATTATCATCTTTTCATGTAAAAAGAAATAAACATTTTACGGTGTAACTTCAGATAAAGGAGAAAAAAATGGCCAACACGGTGAAGGCGATAGCTGAAAGCATCAATATTATGGGCAAGAGAAGCGGCGGGGCGATGAAGGAACGTAATCCCGCACCTATCCAGGAAATGGCAAAGGAGGAAACCGCTGCCGGGGCCTCCTATCTTGACCTCAACATCGGGCCTGCCCGCAAGGATGGGGAAGAACTCATGCCCTGGGTGGTTGAAATAGTCCAGGAGGTCAGCGACCTGCCCCTGGTTCTTGACACAACCAATATTGACGCCATGAAAGCCGGTTTCAAGGCCGTTGCGAACAAGGATCAGGCGGTCCTTAATTCCATTATGGCCAGGCCGGAGCGTATGGAAGCCCTGGTGCCAGTGGCTGCTGAGGCAGGGTGCGAAGTGGTGGCCCTGCTGTGGGGACCTGACGGGATGCCCAGAGATTCCAACGAAAGAGCGGCCCTGGCCGTGGACCTGTTGATGGCCCTGACCGAAGCAGGAATTCCCAATGAAAAAATGTTGTTCGACCCCATTGCATCCCCTATCACCCTGGGTGCGGACCAGACCCTGGCCGGGCTTGAATTCCTGAGCATGCTGCAGGACATTGCTCCGGGTGCCGGCTCCACTATCGGCCTGTCCAATGTTTCCAACGGCGTTGCCGAGCATCTGCGCAAGTATCTTGATCGTACCTATCTGATCATGTTGATGAAACACGGCCTGACCACCGCCATCGTCAACTCGTATGACGAGGAACTGATGGCCATCTGCAAGGGCGAGCGCCAGGACCATGTCGATATGGTCCATGCCATGATGGACGGCCATGACCCGGACCCCTCTTCCCTGGAAGGGGCCGCGCTTGAGCATTACAAGACGTGCAAGGCGCTCATGGGGCAGACGGTCTTTTCTGAGTCCTGGCTGGAGCTCTAAGGGGAAATCCCGGCCATACTTTTTTTGCTGCGGCCATGGTCGACACTTCCGGCCACCATATAGTCTATGGTACCTTGCGGGATTATCTGACCGGTGCGGAACTGCCGGATACGGATGATGAACGGTGCCGTCAGGAGCTGGCCAGGTGGCTGGTTGAGGAAAAGGGGTATGGGAAGGATGAGCTGGAGGCGCGGCGTGTTATCGAGACAACGTTCAACAACCGGTTTGTCAGGTCTCTCATTGAGCTTGCCATCTGTCTTGAAAACCGTCGCTTCATGATTATCCGTTACGGGCCGGGTTCCCTGGTGACCAGGGAAAGGCCGGCTATTGCCGCCGCTCGGATCCTGGACCCCGGCTACCGGATACCCCTGGCCGTGGTGACAAACTGCCGGGATGCCGAGCTGCTTGATACAGGTACCGGAGAGGTCCTGGGCACCGGCATGGACAGTGTCCCGGACCGGCAGCAGGCTGAGGCGCTGCTGCCGGAACTTGTCTTTTCTCCTTTTACCGACCGGCAGGGAAGAGAAAGGGAGGCAAGGATACTGAACGTGTTTGACGAAGAGGTCTGCTGCAGGGACGGGACCTGCCTGCTGCCAGGCGATGAAGAATCTGCAGAGAAATAACCTGACCAACGGGATCACAATATGACACAGAACACAACAACCTGGAACAAAACAAGCTGGCAGAAATATCCGGCCCTGCAGCAGCCCAACTGGCCGGATAAGGAAAAACTGAACCATGTTCTTGAGACCATTGGCTCACTGCCGCCGCTGGTCTTTGCCGGTGAAATCCGGGAGCTGAAAAAATCATTGGCCAAGGCCGTGGCAGGTGATGCCTTTCTGCTCCAGGGGGGCGACTGTTCAGAGGAATTTTCCAACTGCACTGCCCCGAACATCCGGGAAACCCTCAAAATACTGCTGCAGATGGCCGTCATTCTCACCTATGCAGGCGGCAAGCCGGTGGTCAAGGTGGGGCGTATTGCCGGCCAGTACGCAAAACCGCGCTCCAGTGACACGGAGGTTGTTGATGGCGTGGAGATTCCCAGTTACCGGGGCGATATGGCCAACTCGGTGGAGCCGGTTCCCGAGGCCCGTATTCCCGATCCCGAACGCATGCTGCAAGGGTACTACCTGTCCGCATCCACGCTGAACCTGCTTCGCGCCTTTACCAGGGGCGGCTATGCGGCCCTGCACCGGGTACATGCCTGGAACCAGGAATTTGTTAAACAGTCTCCCCTGGGCAGGTCGTACGAACGGCTGGCCAACCAGATCAGCCAGGCACTGGGTTTCATGGAGACCATCGGTATCTCCACAGATATTCCCCAGTTGAAACAGGCCCAGTTTTTTACCTCCCACTAGGCCCTGTTCCTTGGGTACGAGGAGGCCCTGACCAGACAGGATTCAACCACGGGCGACTGGTACGACTGTTCCGCCCACATGCTGTGGATCGGAGACCGGACCCGCCAGATCGATGGTGCCCATATTGAGTTTCTGCGCGGGGTTCTCAATCCGCTGGGCATGAAAATCGGGCCCAACCATGACATTGATGATATCCTGGCCATTCTTGAAAGGCTCAACCCCGGGAACGAGCCTGGCCGCATAACGCTGATTACCAGGTTCGGGGCCAGGGAAATTGAAAAATACCTGCCCCCGCTTATCCGGGCGATCAAAAAGGAGGGTCAGCAGGTTGTCTGGACCTGTGATCCCATGCATGCCAACACCTTTACAGCCACCAGCGGACACAAGACAAGAAATTTTGATGATATCCTGTCCGAGCTGCGCTGTTTCTTTGAACTGCACTGGTCGGAAGGGACCGTGCCCGGCGGGGTGCATTTTGAGCTGACCGGCAACAATGTCACGGAATGCGTGGGCGGGGCGCGTCAACTGGTGGATGAACAGCTTGGCGAGAAGTACCTCACAACCTGTGATCCGCGCCTGAATGCCGAGCAGAGCCTGGAGATGGCCTTTCAGATAGCCGAGATGATCCGCAGGTAACAGCAGCCCGCCCTGCACAGGGGGCGGTTTTTTCGTTTTGTTATTGAAACCGGGCTCTTTGCGCCTGGATTTTTACTCTGTCCTGAATCCGTGACGGCTTTGCGATATACTTCTATGTAACCATCTGAATACAGTGATAAAACATATAATACAACATAGGGCGTCTCATTCACCACGCCGCCCTGCGGGGCGTCCGATAACGGCACATCTACGGCGTTGGCAACTCGTTGATATCACACCAGGATAATCAACATTGTTGCCGCCTCGAAGGTCTCGCGGGCTCG
>JAJRVA010000050.1 GCA_024277485.1 Deltaproteobacteria bacterium
GTCTCCAGGGGAACTTCCCAGAGGATCGCGTCTGATTTCTCATCCTTGAGCACATACCGCACCTTGAGTACAACCTTTGATGTTGTTGATCTGGCATCAGCGCCCCAGGAGACACTGTTCAGGTCAATGCTGAGAATTTCTCCGGCCAGGACCAGGTCCGCCTCTTCCCGTTTTTTGGTCAATATGATGGAACTGCTCTTCTGGAACCACCTGGAAAGGGACTGGTACATCTTGGCATCAAACCCAAGCTGGCTGGTCCGGTTCTTCCAGTTGGGAATATAGATTGTTTTTGTCGGCCCGTCATAGACATGCGGGAAATAGTAACCGCAGCCGCCGGTAAAAACGGCTAAGGAAATGCAGAGTACCAGCACGGTTCTGGATAATCTCACCGAAAGCTCCTTGGTTTTGGGTTTTGTGTTGGCCGGGATAGAGTTAAACGACAATATTAACAAGTTTGTTTTTTACCACAATGATTTTTTCAGGGTCCCTGCCGCCGGTAAACTTCATGACTCTTGCATCCGCAAGGGCCTGCTGCCGCAGAGATGTTTCTTCAATATCAGCAGGAACTTCCAGGCGTGCGCGGACCTTGCCGTTGACCTGGACAATAACGGTTATTTTTTCTTCCTTGGCCGCTTCGGGATCATACACCGGCCAGGCTGCATGGGCCAGGGTCTGTGCATTGCCCGCAGCCTCCCAGAGTTCTTCACAGAAGTGAGGGACCATGGGAAAGAGCAGCAGCAGAACATTTTTCAGGCACTGGCACATGATGCCCGGGTGAATGTTGTTCTTCTCGTCACCATGCAGGGTCGTGGCCAGGTTGATAAGCTCCATCACCGCGCTGATGGCCGTGTTGAAGTGGAAATTGTTTTCTATGTTGTCGGTTACCCGTTGTATGGTCTGGTGCGTCTTCCGGTGCAGAAGCCGGTCAGCATCGCCAAGGTCCTCGGGAGGCGGGACGGATTCGGTTGAGAAACAGTCCAGGTTGGCTGTTATCAGCCGGTATACCTTGTTCAGAAATCGGGACGCACCGTCAACACCCTGGACGTTCCACTCGAGATCTCTCTGCGGAGGCGCGGCAAACAGGGAGAAAAGGCGGACCGTATCAGCGCCATACCTGTCGATCAGGTCGCTTGGGTCAACCACGTTGCCCTTGGACTTGGACATCTTGGCGCCGTCCTTGATGACCATGCCCTGGGTCAGGAGATTGCGAAAAGGTTCGTCAATATCAAGGTAACCCAGATCACGCAGAACCCTGGTGAAAAAACGGGAATAGAGCAGATGCAGGATGGCATGTTCCACGCCGCCGATGTACTGGTCAACAGGCAGCCAGTAGTGCGCACTGTCCCGGTCCAGTGGCGAGGAGTCATGGTCCGGGCAGGTGTAGCGGGCAAAGTACCATGACGACTCGACAAAGGTATCCATGGTGTCTGTTTCACGCCTTGCCCCGCCCCCGCAGGCAGGGCAGACAGTGGCGATAAATTCTTCCTGCCGGTGCAGGGGCGCGTGGCTGCCGTCGGGCTGGTCCGTGCCGGGCAGTTCCACGGGAAGTTCGTTTTCCGGAACAGGTACGGTACCGCACCTGTCGCAGTAGATAATGGGAATGGGGGTTCCCCAGTAGCGCTGCCTGGAAATACCCCAGTCCCGGAGACGAAAAGTGGTCTCCCGTCTGCCGTATCCTTTTTCTTCGGCATAATCGATGATGGCCTGTTTCGCCGCCTGAGAATCCATGTTGTCGAATCTGTCCGAATGAATCAGGACACCCGGCTCCACGTACGCTGCCTTGATTTCTTCGTCTTCGTTATCAGGGGGCCGGTCAACCGGCTGAATAACGATGCGGACGGGCAGGTCATATTTTCGGGCAAATTCAAAGTCGCGCTGGTCATGGGCCGGAACAGCCATGACAGCGCCGGTCCCGTATTCCATCAGGACAAAGTTGGCCACAAAAACAGGTACCCGGTCTCCGTTAAAGGGATTGATACAGTATGCGCCGGTAAATATACCCTTCTTCTCCGGTTCTTCATCCAGGTCGGCCTGCTGTTTTTCTATAATGGTGGTGTTGACAAAGTCCGTAACCGGCTGCTCAAAGTCCGTGCCCATGACAAGCTGTTCGACAAGGGGATGTTCCGCGGCAAGGGACATGAAGGTAACCCCGTAGATCGTATCAGGACGGGTGGTGAAAACGGTGATGGACCCGTCGCTGTTTTCAAGGGGAAAATCACAGGCCAGGCCATTGCTTTTTCCTATCCAGTTGCGCTGCATGGTGACAACCTTTTCCGGCCAGCCTGTCAGGGTGTCAAGGTCATCCAGCAGTTCGTCGGCATATTCGGTAATCTTGAAAAACCAGCCGTGCATGGTCCGGGGCAGCACCTGTTCGTCGCAGCGCCAGCAGCAGCCGTCTATAACCTGTTCACGGGCCAGGACGGTTCGGCAGGAATCACACCAGTTGACCGTGGTTTCCCTGCGGTAGACAAGCCCTTTCTCCAGCATCTGCAGGAAAATAAGCTGTTCCCAGCGGTAGTAGTCCGGATCACAGGTGGCAAGCTCACGATTCCAGTCATAACTGAGGCCCATTGCCTTGAGCTGGTCCCGCATGTAGTCGATATTGTCATAGGTCCAGCCGGTCGGGTGAACGCCGTGTTTCATGGCGGCATTTTCAGCAGGCAGGCCAAAGGCGTCCCAGCCCATGGGGTGGATGACATTAAAGCCCTGCATTCTTTTGTAACGGGCAATGACATCACCTATGCTGTAATTGCGCACATGCCCCATGTGGATGCGTCCGGAAGGGTAGGGGAACATCTCCAGGACAAAGTATTTTTGTCTGGCAGGATCGACACTGACCCGGTACGGGTTTGTTTCCTCCCAGCGTTTCTGCCATTTTGCTTCCACTGTTTTAAAGTCGTATTTTGCGTGGCTGTGGTTCTGCATGATCAGATATCTTCATTGTCCGTATCGGCGTGATCTGAAAATCGAGCCGGCGGTTCTATACTGGTGTATTTTTCAAATGTAGTGAATTCCGCAAGAAAGGTGAGCTTGACTGTGCCGATGGGTCCGTTTCGCTGTTTGCCGACGATGATTTCGGCAATTCCCCTGTTGGGATTGTCCGGCGCTGTTTTGTACACCTCGTCGCGATAGATGAAAATGATGACATCCGCGTCCTGCTCAATGGCTCCGGACTCCCTGAGATCGGAGAGCAGGGGCCTTTTGTCTGTCCGGCTCTCCAGGCTCCTGTTGAGCTGGGACAGGGCAACCACAGGAACTTCCAGTTCCTTGGCCATGGCCTTGAGCGAACGGGAAATTTCGCTGATTTCCTGGGCCCTGTTTTCGATATGACCCCTTCCTTTCATAAGCTGCAGGTAGTCAACAATGACCATGCTGAGGTTATGTTCAGCCTTAAGCCTCCTGGCCTTGGCCCGCATCTCGAGGACCGACATGGCTGCGGAATCATCAATAAATATCGGCGCATCGCTCAACATGCCGGTGGCCCGGGTCAGGTTGGGCCAGTCCCGCTGCTGCAGACGGCCGGTCCGTATCCGCTGGGAATCAACCCGGCCGAGAGAGCACAGCATCCGCAGGGCCAGCTGGTCCATGGACATCTCAAGGCTGAAGATAGCCACAGGGTTTTTATCAACAATCGCAGCATGCTGGGCAATATTCATGGCCAGGGCGGTCTTGCCCATGCTGGGGCGCCCGGCCAGCACAATAAGGTCGGAGGGCTGGAAGCCGGCGGTCATCTTGTCAAGATCAGGATAACCGGTCGCAACTCCGGTCACATTTTCCTTGCGTTCGAACAGCTTCTGGACACGGTCAAAGGCGCGCGGCACAATGGTCGACATAGGTTCGAACCCCTGGCCTTTTTTTGAACGGGCTATTTCAAAAATTGTCTGTTCCGCTTCATCGACCAGTGAGTCAATGTCATCCTGTTCCAGGTAACATCGCGCAGCAACATCGGATGTTGTCCGGATCAGTCTGCGCAGAAC
>JAJRVA010000051.1 GCA_024277485.1 Deltaproteobacteria bacterium
GGAGACGTGCACAGCCCTGACAAGCAGATATTCAAGTGACGGCTTGGGCCGAACCTGTACCAGAAACTGGTAGCTGAACAGAGAAGGCCGGATCCTGGCAAACACCTGGTGAATTTTTGCCAGGATCGAGGCTGCCGACTGCGAGGAAAACACACGACTGTATGGAATCGGTATCCCGATAACCTTCCCGTATTCAAACCCATTCTGGGAAAAAAGCTTTTTCAGGGAACGTAACGTAAAAAGCCGGTAGTGACGCAGGCTGATAATCCCCCGCCTGGTATAGGAAAACCTGCCGCACAGCAGGAGAATCCTGGTCAGAAAAAAACCGATATTCCCGACAGCCAGGACTATCTTCACTGAAGGGTGGAACCGGCAGACATCCCTGAGCCGATCGATAAATTTCTCCGGCTGCCGGGAAAAATCGGTATCATCAAGTATCAGCAGGTAATCTATGTCCCTGCACTCCCTGATGTCTGTCTGCAGAAGCCCCCCGCTTTCGCTCTTCACCTGGTGCCCTTCCGCCTCAAGAGCTGAGAGGAAATCCGCACTGGCCTTTCCCATGACATGAATCCTGGATTTTTTCCTGACATCATGGAGAAAAGCCGCCTCAGCGGAAAACGGCTCCATGGACAGGTACGTATTCTCCTCCTCAGGTGCACAGTCAAACTTCCGGTCATAGAAAATGTGATATTTCTGCACCCTGGCCTGCAGTGTGGTCCGGCAGACATCCCAGGCATACTTCAGTCCGTTGACATGGCAGATCTCGTCTCCGTAAAAGGTCGGGATAGGCAGCTCCTTTATACGGAATCGGGCGATGATCAGCTGGATAATGATTTCCGTATCAAAATGAAAATCATTGCTGTTCCGGTCAAAAGGCAGCCCGGCAAGGGCACTGGTTGCATACAACCGGTACCCACTGTGAAACTCACTGAGTTCGGATTTGAGAAGAAAATTCTGCAGGCCGGTAAGAATTTTGTTGCCAGCGAATTTATAGAGAGGCATTCCCCCCTTCAGCGCCGCCCTGCCCTGCATCATCCTGGAGCCGAAAACCGCATCCACCTCTTCCCGGGCAAGGACCTCAACCAGCTCTGGAAGACACTCAGGAGCGTATTGGCCGTCCCCATGGACCAGGGCAACCCAGTCAAAATTATTTTCAATGGCATAATGGAAGCCGACCTTCTGATTCCCGCCATATCCCTGATTGACCGGGTTGAAAAGAACCGTCATTTCAAACGGAACTATTCCGGTCCTCCTTGCCAGTTCACTGCGGACAAAGGTATCATCCTGCGAAGAGTCATCAATAATAAGGACCTCGACTTCGTACAGTTCCGACAACTCAGGAGGAATACGCTTTAAGACGCTCTCAATTGTGCGCTCGGCATTATAGGCAACAATAAAAATGAGCAGGCGCCCCTGTTTCCCGGCAGGCATACGGCTGTCAGCTCTCTCTTTATCCCGTGTCATGATTGTGTTTCAAGGCAGTTTGTGCCCATTTTTCTCTTCCGGGGCAGGTTGACGCAGTCTCGAGTATATCCTGGTCAGCCTTGCCTCTTGAGGCATGATGAGACGAAAAACAGGTCGTCCGAACCGGTGCAGAAAGAAAAGGATACAGACTATTTTCAAACTGGCCGCACCTGCAAAATAGCCCATGGGAACAAGCTTGTTCAACAGGGTAAATCTGAGAATCCGGCCGATTTCCCCATCTCCGACATCAAAATGTCGACTCGCAACATATCTGTTCATGGTATCAGCATTTTCCCCGTTAATTACGCAGCCTCTCCCTGACCAGGATGAGAAAAAATTTCAGCCTGATCCAGGGATTGAAGCGCAGAACCCATATAGGATAATCCCACAGACCACTGTTCTTCTTTTCCAGATTTGTCAACGGCTTGTGTCTGCCGTGAAAATCGTCGAGATGATGAAGATGCCTGATATCTCTTACTTCCTTTGCTCTTGGGAAGGCAAGGCGACTGACAAGCAGATAGTTCAACCAGGGATTGATCTCTCCCATGGAAAATCCAAGTACGGCAACAGCATTTGCATAGCGCAGCGCTCCGTCCACTATCCCTTCCTGCAGGGGCTGAAAATATCTGTCCTGCTCCTGTTCCGCCAGCCCCACCTCGTCACCCTGCTGCCGGAAAATCAGTCTGGGTTCATCCCCGTCAAGGGTATAGCCTTTCAGAGTAGGGTGCGGTGCCCGGCAGGCCTCCTCAAACACGTCACGTGCATAGAGAATCGTGCTGCCGGCAAGGTTGAAACGATTGCCGTCATATAGAATGCCTTCAATGCTGTTTCGATGACATGTTGGAAAAGGAATCCCCCTGGTGGCCCCTAAGAGATAACCATGGCAACGCGGTGTGTCACTCCGGTGTTTCACCGCTTCAAAAAGGTAACGCTGAATTGTTCCCAGCCAGCCTATATCTACAAGAGCGACATCACTGTAGCTGAAAAATCCCTCCTCTTCAAGATATCTCTCCACAGCCCGGCCGGCCGGGGCGGTCTGCTGTCGGATTTCCTCCTGAAACTCCTCGTCTTGAAGGAGTTCATTAAACCGTAGCCTGTTGCGGGGGACAAACCCTTCATGCTTGTCGGATAAAACCGTATCCTCCTGCAGACCATACCGTTCCAGGTGCGGGACCAGGCATTCAATACGCAGGTCGAACACCCTGCAGACATCACGAAAATCCCTGTTTCCAGGAGGAAGAAAAACAATGTCACCATTTTCCGGAACCAGTCCCTGCCTGGCACAGGTGGCGCCGGCCAGAGCCATCCTGCTGACATAGAGATACGAGGTCTCCGGCAGGGCTGCATTCGGGAAAAGAACAGGGGTGATCGCCTGCCAGATACGCTCAAGGAGCCATCCCTCGCGGGAAAAAAAATAAAGCCGCCGGATTCCCTTCTGCATGCACTGTTCAGCCACTTCCTGTATAAAGGCAGACAGCAGGGGGGCTAAAAAAGTGCAGCCGGCAATATACAGGGACGGTCTGGAAATATTTTCTGCCTCCAGGGGAAGCATAAGCTGCTGTACAGCTCTGCCTTTCCAGAACGGCTGCCCATCCGAGTAGTGGATATAGCGCTTTACAATTGCCTTGCGGTATTTTTCATCGCTGTCACGAAGCACAAGGGATTTAATGCCCAGTTCCCCCGGTTTGAGACCGTCTGAATGTGGATTGTCGCCGACATGAAGCCAGCTCCCGTACTCAAGCTCATACCTCTCCTTCAGGAGGGGGAAAGCCTTGCCGGATGCCTTGGCCAGAAAGGTGTCGGCCGACGAGACCACACTCTCCACATACTGCAGCAAACCGGCATGTTTGACAAGTTTTTCAAGGTGGGATGCCGGAAGATAAATATCTGAAACCAGGAAAATACGCTTTCCCTGACCGTGAAGCTCCTTAATCCATTCGACAAGGCCGGCCCTTGGAACAAGCATACCGTTTTCCATGGCAAGCTCGTAATCAGTGACATCCTGCAGGAGACGATCATCCGCTTTGTCGCCGAAAATCTCGCGCAGCACCTGCCGCATGAAATCAGGATAACAGGCCTCGTGATCCTCAAAACTGAGGCTCGTTTCCCGGCGCTGTTCTTTTTCAATAACATCCCGCAGTTTCTGGACCTGTGCCCAGGTCCAGGCAAGTCCTTCCTGTTCCGCCTTTGCTGCAATAAACCTGGCAACAGCCGGCTTGATCATGTCCGGGTTATGGATGCGGCGGATGAGGAGCGTGTCGAAGATGTCAAACGAAACCGTACTGTAGTCCGGGGCAAGTTTTCCACCTGCCGTCAGCAGTGAACCAAGAGTATAAAAGGTGGACCAGCCCATAC
>JAJRVA010000052.1 GCA_024277485.1 Deltaproteobacteria bacterium
ATGGCAAAACTCAAATTCAAGGTTCCCACGCCGGGTCTTCTCGGCTACCGGTCCGAATTCATGACCGATACCCGGGGAATGGGAGTGATGAATTATGTCTTTGCGGAATGGGGCCCCCATGCCGGTGAAATCCAGAACCGGAAAAGCGGTGTCATGATCGTCAAGGAAGCCTGTACCACGGTGGCCTACGCCCTCTTCAACCTGCAGGACCGCGGCCACCTGTTTTTAGGCCCTGGAGTCGCTGTCTACAGGGGACAGATAATCGGCGAGCATTGCCGGCCAGCCGACCTTGTCGTCAACCCGGCCAAGGGAAAAAAACTGACCAACATGCGGGCCTCGGGTTCTGACGAGGCGGTTATTTTAACTCCGCCCCTTGACATGAGCCTGGAAGATTGCATAGCATATATCAATGACGATGAACTGGTCGAAATCACGCCGGCCGCGATCCGGCTTCGCAAGAGGAAGGATGCAAAAATCAGGGCGTGACCGGATAAACCGCAAAATTTCTTTCCATGGTAAGCGACTATGCAGGAAATTCTATTTATAGGGATCGCTGTCGCGGCAGCCATCGGGACCTTTGTCCTGGTTTCCAAAAAGAGCGGTAACGACTGTATCCCCTGACTGCTTCTCTACAGTTCCCTCGGGGTGGGAATCGGATCATATGCCCTGCTGAAATTTCTTTTCTGACATGGAAAAGTAATCGGCCAGAATCTGCGCGTGATCAAAGGCCAGTTCCGGCAGGGTATCGCGGCTGAAAACAGCAGCCTTTTCCGCGTCATCAGCGCCAACCGGCATCCCCGACGCCCTGGCAATAAACACGGTTGAAGCCGTGTGCATTCTCGGGTCCCGACCGGGATCGGAATAGGTATGAAACTGCCGCAGCTGCTTCACCTGCAGACAGGTTTCCTCAAGGGCCTCCCGTACCGCGGCATCCTCGTACGACTCTCCATAGTCAACGAAACCGCCCGGCAATGCCCAGCCATAGGGCGGATTCTTTCTCTTGATCAGGACAATACCGCCATCAACTTCAATGATGATGTCCACTGTCGGCACCGGATTCCTGAAAACCGGCAGTTCAGCCCCGCACTTCGTACACTTCATAAAACAGAATCAATCAAAAACCGAATATACCTGTTCAAAAACACAATGCCCTGATCTCCTGCCAGCTGTTGACCGTGGCAAAGGAGTGTCTGCCCTCGTTCCAGGGCTGGGAAAAAACAACCGGTTGAATCCCGGTCCCGGCAAGCTGCCGACACGTTTCCGCCCGGTCATCAACAAAATATTCCAGGCCGTGTTCCTGTATATGGCGGGGTTTATCGTCATGGGCGCCCATGGCGACGATACGGATGTTAGTGCATGCTGCGGGGCGCATGACGGTATACAGCCAGTCCCGGACAGGGGCAGGATCAGGCCGGGCTGTTACCAGGGTTATGGTCGCGTGCCCGGTCAATTCTTCCAGGACCTCGATCGCTCCGGCCATGGGACGCAGACCGGCTTCGACGGAATTGAGCAGAATCCGTCGAAAAACCGCCTCAACAACCTCGGGCTCCATGTCCAGGCACTGCTCCACCTCAAAACTGGTAATGTCCTCAAGCCTGATGGAACAGTAGCCATAGTCTTCGCAGGCCAACCGGATAAAGGCCTCGGCCGTGTCTGCAACGACCCCGTCAAAATCAAAGCCTAACCGTGCCGGATGAATCTTCTGCACCACTCCTCTCCCCCGTGTGCGTCAGGCATAGGACGCTTCCAGTTCCCTGATTAGGCGAACAAGCTCTGCATTTGCCGGCGTCGCGATGCCACACTCCGCCCCTGCCGCGACTATGGCGCCGTTAATGGCATCAATTTCGGTCAGCCGCTTCTGCAGAACATCCTGCCGCATGGAAGAGGTATTGTGCCGGGTTGCTTCGCAGACCGCAAAGGTTGCCTGGACAGGATCTGTTTCCACCGGAATATTTTTTGCCCTGGCCACACGTTCCGCCTCCCTGACCGCCGTTTCCATGGTCTCTTTTATTGACTGGGAATTGAGCAGTTCCCCGTTCCGGCAACCGTGGATCGCTGTAAGCGCGTTGATACCGACGTTGACAAAAAGCTTGGCCCAGATATGCCGCAGCGGTTGAGCTGTTCTCTCGGTCCGCAAACCGGCCTTGTTGAGAAGAGCGATGATGTCCGCCAGTTTCCTGTCACTGTCTGTGCTGCCTGCCGCCAGCAGGCCCAGGCGGGTCAGGCCGCTGCCGCCGTGCCTGACGTGGCCGGGGGCGACCAGGGTAGCGCCTTCCGAAGTAATCCCCATCCCCGCCGCTGCCGGGACTTGACTGATCGCCTCCAGGTGACCGATGCCGTTCTGCATGGCCAGCAGCAGGGTATCCGGGACAAGAAAAGGAGTGAACCGGACAAGGGCGGAAGAGACAACAGTGGATTTAACGCAGAGAAAAACAACATCCGCACCGGCACAGATCTCGGGATCAAGGGTAACATGGGGGCGGCAGCGGATTTTCCGTCCTGCCTCTTCAAAGAGAAAACCATTTGCCTGCAGGAGTTCAGCCCGCTCCGGCCTGTAATCGAGAAGATGGAGAGAAAAACAGTCATTGCCGGTCCCGCTCTTATCCCGGTGCAGGAGGCCAAGCCTGGCGGCAAGAAGTGATCCCAGCGCCCCGGGACCGACAATGACGATACGCAAGGAGTACTCCAGCGTTTTTTATTTTATTTCAGCGTCCTCGATGATAACGCTGTATTTATACCCGGCGCCGAAGTCGCGATCTTTACTCAGCGTGCCCTCAACCACGACAACAGAGTCTTTTTCTACCTGTGCCATGGTGGTCACCACCAGGTCATGGGTCTTCTGGGCAGCGTCACCGGTTCCGTCCTGGATGTGGAGCCAGTTTTTCCCCATGATCATGGGAGACACCTTCACAACCTTGCCCCTGACCTTGATCTTCTGCTTGTCGAGATCCTTGCTTTTTGCAAAGAGTTCGCTGACCGTATAGGCATTCTCGCCCTCGGCCTTTTCCACCTTGACCGTCGCTGCAGGAGCTACTGCGGCCTGGCTTCCGCCTGTCTCCTGGGACGGATTTACCATGGTAGAACCACTGGCAGATCCTTCGGCCTGCAGTGCCTGGGCAAAACTGTCTCCACCGGCAGCGCCGGATCCAATCGGCGGCGCATTGGGAACATTGGCATGGGGATCAGCCGCGGCAGTCCCTGCTGTTCCTCCAGCCAGTCCACCGGCAAAAATAATGGAATCAAAGGTGCGGCCAAGGGTCTTGGACTCGAAGTTGAGCATCTCCATGCCGCTGGTAACACTTACCTCCTGGCCTTTTTCCACCTTTGTCTGCGGAATGGCGACCCAGGCAGGGCCCTGGTCGTCATCAATCTGCAGGTACGTATATCCACCGACATCCATGGTCTCCAGGACCTTGCCTGTGATATCAATGGTTGGCTGTGTTGCCTGCATCGGCGCCTGCCGGGAGGCTGCCGGGTTTTTTTCCACCTGGGCAGAGCCTTCCTGGTCAGCGGATTTGCACCCGGTTACACTGACCAGCAAGAAAAAAACTGCTAACGCAATCTGGCTTTGATACAACATGTGTCGTTCTCCTGAATATTCAAAATTTTATAAAAAGAGTGGCCTGGTAAAACTTCCCCTATACTTATAAGGGGTCGCTTACGCCGTGTCAACTGCCGATGACAATCAGAACACGCTTTCAAGATGTTCCTGCACGGCTGTGGCAAGGACTGTATATCCATGCGGACTGAAATGAACCCCGTCCGGCAGAAAACAGGGATTGCCCACCGGGCGGCAATACAGGTCAAAGGCAGCGGAAAGCTCCAGAAAGAGGCAGCCTGACCTGTCCGCCGTCTCCCTGAGTTCGGCGTTGACCGATTCCAGGGTGCCAGCATGAAGAAAAGGCAGGCGCATGGGTGCCAGGCCGATCACCGTCAGACCGGCTTCCGGCTCCAGTTGCTTAAGTCGCGGCAGCATGGTTGCAAAGACTGCCGGAAAGCTCAGGTCACCCATGAGCAGGTTGTTTGTGCCTGACATGATGAAGATGTGGTCCGGGTCTGCTGTCCTTTCAACTTCCCATCCCAGGCGGGCAGCCAGTTCACCGGCTGTTTCCCCTGACACGCCCCGATTCACCGTCATGTATCCCGGCAGAAGCGTATCCCATTCTCCATATTCAATTAAAGAATCACCTAACAACAGAAGTGTCTTCATGCTTTCCATCCATGGTCCCTGTACGCATTTTTCCTTCCACCTTCAGCCACCTTCAGTTCCACCTTCACCCCGAACTTCCCCGGACTGGAGAACAATACAGCTCATCGGATACACGGTTACCCTGCTTCCCGCTGACACGGCTTCCGCGGCCGCCCGGGAGACAAAATCGGCCGGAGGCGCAAGGTATGTATTGATAATTCTTTTCCAACCGCCTGCGCCGTGTCGTGTAACCGGCTCCGGAACTGTAAAGATTTTCTCCTGGCGGCGATGGCCGTTGATCATAATAAAAAAGTCATCATCCCCGGTTTCAAGGACAGAACCGTTCAGGGTCAGGCCCAGGGTCTTGCACTCGCCGGACCAGTCCTGCTCTCCCGGATTCAGGGACTGCCAGATGATTTCGTGCAGGTGCGGCGGATCATCCTGGGGGTGGAAGGCCATGAAAAAATCATCACGCCTGAAAACGGGATGCTCCCGCCGCAGGCGGATCAGTTTCCGGAAAAAATCAAACTGGCGCTTGTTCTTCGCAAGGAGATCCCAGTCCACCCAGCCTGTCGCATTGTCCTGGCACCAGGCATTGTTATTCCCCTGCTGGCTGCGGCCGAACTCATCGCCCGCCACCAGCATGGGCACCCCCTGGGACAGGAAAAGGATCACCGCCATGCTCCGGAGACGACGGGAGCGCAGGGCCAGGATATCCCGGTCTTCCGTTTCCCCTTCTGCCCCGCTGTTCCAGCTGATGTTATTGTTTTCACCGTCGCGGTTCTCTTCACCGTTCATCAGGTTGTGTTTTTCATTGTAACTGACCAGGTCGTACAGGGTGAACCCGTCATGACTGGTGATAAAGTTGATTGAATTGCATGGCCGCCGGTCACCGGAGCCGTAGAGATCCGAGCTGCCGGCGATACGGGTTGCCAGCGCGGAAACATTTCCCGGGTAGCCGCACATGAAGGCCCGGATATCATCCCTGAACCGGCCGTTCCACTCTGCCCAGCGTTTGTGGGCGGAAAAACTTCCCACCTGGTAGAGTCCCGCGGCATCCCATGCCTCGGCGATTATTTTTGTGTCCGCCAGGACAGGGTCTTCCGCTATTTGTTCAACCACCGGGGGATTGGCAAGGACATTCCCCTGCTGGTCCCGGCCTAAAATCGAGGCCAGGTCGAACCTGAACCCGTCCACATGCATTTCCACCACCCACCAGCGCAGCGCGCTCATGATCAGGTTTCTCACTATGGGATGGTTGCAGTTCAGGGTATTGCCGCAGCCGGAAAAATTGAGGTAGTCTCTTGTCTCGGGATCAAGCAGGTAATAAATAATGTTATCAATGCCCCGGAAACTCGTGGTGGGGCCATCCTTTCCCCCCTCGGCGGTATGGTTGAACACCACATCAAGAATGACCTCGATGCCCGCCCGGTGCAGCGCCTTGACCATATCACGGAACTCGTTGATCTGGCTGCCGGCCGCGACACAGTAATTTGACTTGGGAGCAAAAAACGAAAGGGGGCTGTATCCCCAGAAATTCCTCAATCTCTCGCCTGTTTCCGGGTTGGTTAAAAGGGTTTCATTTTCATTTAATTCCGTAACAGGCATCAGCTCGACCGCGGTGATGCCCAGTTCCCTGAGATAGGGAATTTTCTCCACCACTCCGGCAAATGTGCCGGGGTGGTGGACGCCGGACGAGGAATGGGCGGTAAACCCCCGCACATGCATCTCGTAAATAACGCTGTCTTTCAGGGCGGTTTTCAGCGGCCGGTCCCCCTCCCAGTCATACTCCGACTTCTGTACCAGACAGCAGGGCCGCCTGCCGAGACAGTGCCGCTCCTCCCCCCATGACGAGGAAGTGAGGGCCTTGGCATACGGATCTATCAGGATGATATCTTCATCAAACCGGTGCCCGCTGCCGGCCGGGTCCGAGGGGCCGCCTATTCTGTACCCGTATCTGAATGACTGCGGCAGGTTCGCGACCAGGATATGCCATATATTGCCGGTCCGGTTTTTTTCCGGATCAAGGACAAACTCCACCTGGCCGGCCCTGTCCCGGTCTCCTGAAACATCACCAAAATCCAGCACAAGGGAAACTGATTCGCCGTGTCGTGAAAAAACGGCAAAATTGACTCCCTCCGGGAAAAAAGCTGCCCCTTCCGGCTGAGGATGACCAGTTTCCACTCTGAGTGTGTTTTTCATGTTGACCTGATAATGATAATCATTTATGGTTACAGGTACGCGCTATGGAAAGGGTACCTGCAATCATCTTGATACATTGTATCCTGTTTTGCATCATTATTAAACTTTTACGGAGGACATTATGGGGCTGTTCAATACACTTGGCCTGGCTGTCTCATCAACAATAGACTGGGAGATGACCCCTGAGTATACGTTTGGAACATTTGAAAGCTGGGGCGGCAGGGAGCGGGTGCGAAGTAAAAATGAACGGATCTTCTATTTTTTCATTGATAACTGGGGAGACACTCCCAAGCTCTGCCTCATGGAACGGGGTATCAAGTATGCCAGGGTGGTCGCGGAGATCCTCGCGCCGGTCGAGATGATTGAGCAGTGCGTGAACCGGCAGGGAAAAGTCGCTTTCTTCGAGAGAAGTTTTGCCATTGACGAGGCGCTGAAAAAATGGCTGCTGGCCAATGTGATCGAAACCGATGACAACTCGAAAATTATTCCAATTCAAGAGGATGACCAGGAGACACTGCAGGAAACCGGTCTGCCGGGCAAAAACGAGCCTGTGCCGGAAATCAGTGTTATCTCCCTGCCGGACCGAAAAATGGAACTGGCGGAAAAAGACGTAACAGGACTTGTGCAGGAATATAACTTTTATGACTGCGAACGGAACACGCAGGGCAACTTTACCAATTATCTTGTCGACAACGAAGACATCCTGACCGTGAGCGACAGGAGCACGGGCCTCATGTGGCAGCGAGAAGGCCTGGATATCATGAGTTACCGGATGCTGTGCCGGGAAGTTGAAAAACTGAACCGGGCAGAGTTGGGCGGGTATTCCGACTGGAGGATTCCTTCCCTTGCCGAGGCCATGTCCCTTATGGAGCCGCAGCCAAACACAAAAGACCAGCACATCCATCCCTGTTTTTCATCCCAGCAGCCGTTCATCTTTGTCAATGCCACCCGAAATCCCGGCGGATACTGGTTTGTCGACTATAAGCATGGCCGCGCTTTCTGGGCATCCGGAACCATTCCGGGCGGCTTCGGCAGACTGTGCCGGACGGAAGGAATAGGTGGAAGGTAGAAGGTGGAAGGTGGAAGGCTATTTGGCGAGAGCGACCCGGGTGCCCTTTTTGGCCAGCTTTTCCCTGGCTAACCGCACCTGTTTCTTCTTCTTAAAACCATAATCCACCAGGTTCTTAATGTCCGGCCACATGGTTTCGCTCCCCATGATAGCAACGATAATTGCGCCATCGTCATCGGAAAACTGACCCACGTATGTCTGGCGGGCAGCGCTGGTATACCCGGTCTTTCCCCCCTCAGCGCCATCGATGCGCCAGAGTGCCTTATTATGATTCCTGAGCAGTTTGCCATAGGATGTCCGGACCTTGACCCTGCTGATACGGCGGGCAAAATCTTCGTCCTGCATGGCATGGCGAAAAATCGAAGCAAGGTCCCTTGCTGTTGATTTCTGCCCCTTGGCAGTCAGGCCAGAGGCTGTCCGACACACGGTATTTTTTGCCCCCCAGAGCCTGGCTCGAACAGTCATCATCTCCGCAAACTGCTTCTCACTCCCGGCTATTTTTTCTGCAAGGGCCACACTTGCATCATTTGCCGATGCAATCAGGACCGCGTTTATCAGGTCATCTGCTTTGTACGACTTCTTTGTATCCAGATACACTTTTGAACGCGGCATGCGGGCAGCCCGGCGGCTGACCCCTACCCAGTCATCTCCATCAAGAGATTTCAGGGCAATCATGCCGGTCAGGACTTTGATGGTGGATGCCGGCTGCCGGGGCAGGTCAGCCTGTTTGGAAAACAGCGTTTTCCCCGTTTCAGCATCAATAATAATAGCACTCTTGGACGTAATTTTTTTGCGGACATCCGGTAGCCAGCTGTATTCCAGGCCGGTCTTCTGCGGTCTCACCTTAACGGATGATATATTACCCTGCTGTCCTAAAATTACGCTCTGTGGCTGAACCGGCGACACTTGCGCGATGCTGTCCTGCGGAACCTGTTTTGCGACATCATCAAGCACCGTCAGGTGGGAGGCATGGAGACATGTACCGGAAAATAAAAAGAGACTGATACCCAGGACAACCTGAGCACTGAGGAAGGCAAAAGATCTCATTCTAAAAACATCAACCATTTTAATATGTTCTCATTTTTATAAGACTTTTTCTTATTTTTATATAGTGTACCCGCCAGTGTCAAGAATTTTAGTATGTTTTTCCCGTATTTCCGCTCAGTTTTCATTATTGACAGAGTATTAGTATTACGTTTATGCTGACAGTGAAAAAAAATCCCAATGCATGTAAGGCTGTAAAAGAGGTACACAATGCCTGCTGGAAACACGTCGCAAGCTGAAAAGGAGCCCCGGAAAGAACACCAGGAACACACACCCGCAACTGAGCGGAATAGCGGGAGTTATGATATAATCCCGGAATGCCCCGAAACACTGAATGCAATGATTGACAGCTGTGCCGAGAAATTCGGTACGCATCCTGCTGTCGGCATGGCTTTTGAAAAACCTCTTA
>JAJRVA010000053.1 GCA_024277485.1 Deltaproteobacteria bacterium
ACCGGAGACTGCGGCACAGAATGCGGCAGCGGTGCAACAATGAAAATATCGACCTGTTTATCCCGCAGCCTGTTTTCTGTACAGACAACGCCGCCATGATCGGGCTGGCCGGTTATTACAGTTATCAACAGGGACACCGTGTTTCCCCGGACACGGACGTGTATTCCCGGGCACCTCTTACCTGACCATGGCTTTTAACCTGCAGAGAATCGCCCGGTATTATTCACTGCGCTTCAAGCGGCTGCGCGGAGATCCGAAATCACTTGCCATGGGCACGGCAGTGGGTGTCTTTATCGGCATTACGCCGACCCTGCCCTTTCACACCATCGCCATCATAGGCGTTACCCTTTTGATGCGGGTAAGCACCATTGCAGCCCTTATTGCGGCAACCGTGGTCAGTAATCCCCTGACATTTGCGCCGCAGTATTATGCTTCCTGGAAGGTCGGCGACTTCCTCCTGCCGAACCGCTTGACCTGGGACCGCATTAAAGAAGTCCTGGAGGTGCTCACCTCCGAGGGAATCATGGAGGGTATGAAAACCGTCAGTCACCTGAGCATGGACGCAATTTACGTCATGATGACCGGCGGCATACTCATTGCCCTGCCGCCTGCCTTCCTCAGCTATTACTTTTCCCTGCGTTTTTTCATCAAAATCAGGGAAAAACGGCGCCGCAGGCACCTGCTCGACTGAGAATCTGAATCAGTGACGGCATCAAAAGATACAACAGGCTGATATGGTGTACCAGGATACCAGAACAGTTCTTCAGCAGCAGGGCCTGGCAGCCCATAAGAAAAGGGGGCAGAACTTCCTGGTCCACCGCCATACTGCCGAGCGGATCGTGGAACTGGCCGCGCCCGGCCCGGATGATACGGTCCTGGAAGTCGGGGTGGGCCTGGGGGCGCTGACCCATCCCCTGGCCAGGAGGGTACATCAGGTTATCGGCCTGGAAAGCGATTCCGGGCTTATCCGGTTTCATGAACAGGAAAACGATCTTCCCGGCAACGTGCGGCTTCTGCACCAGGATATCCTGAAAACCGACCTGGAGGATCTGGCTGCCTCGTGCGGCGGAAAGCTGAAAATCATCGCCAACCTGCCCTATTCAATTTCATCTCCCTTTCTTTTCCGCCTCATAGAGCATAACGAATGCATGGACTGGGCGGTCATCATGCTTCAGAAAGAGGTGGCCCTGCGCCTGGCCGCCGAGCCAGGGACAAAAGACTATGGCGCCCCGACGGTTCTCATGGCCGGCTGCGCCACTGTCACCTCTCTCATGAAGGTCAAACCGGCAGAGTTCCACCCGCCGCCGAAAATCGACTCCATGGTGATCAGGCTCTCATTCCTGCCGGTTCCGGACCGGGTCAGGTCCTCCCCTCCATTTGACCGGAAGCTCTTCAGGAGAGTCGTCAATGGCGCATTCGGCAAGCGTCGCAAGACACTCCTGAACGCGCTGAGCTCCTCCGGCCTCGGCCCTGACAAAAAAACCATGGCGGACATCATAACACAGGCAGGTATCTCAACATCCGAACGGGCGGAACAGCTCATCTTTGAACACTTTGTCGCCCTGACAAACCGCCTGCGGGCCCACCTGAACTTTCGCAATAAAAAATCAACCTCATGATATGGTAGAGTATCAATGAAACTGCGAAATGTTCATATACGGATGAAGTTGATAAAGACAGAAAATTGTTGGCTGATATCCCCCCACAGCCTTCCACCTTCAACCTTCAACCTTCAACCTTAACCTGACACACAGGTGAACTATGCAGAACTTCGTCTTCCACAATCCGACAAAAATCATCTTCGGGAAAAATACAATCCCCTCCATTGGTCCGGAAACTCTTCAGTGGGGCAGGAAATGCCTGTTGGTGTACGGTGGCGGAAGTATCAGGAAAAACGGCGTATACGACCAGGTTATCCTCTCTCTCAGGGAGGCCGGGCTGGAAATAGTTGAGCATCCCGGTGTCCGGTCAAATCCCCTCCTCTCTCATGTCAGGGAAGGGATCGACAAGGCCAGGGCGCACAACATTGATGTCGTCGTTGCTGTCGGTGGCGGCAGCGTTCTTGACAGCGGCAAGGCCATCTGTGCCGGGGCTGTTGTCAACCACGATGTGTGGAAATTCTTCACCGGCAGAAAGAGCATTAAAAGCGCCCTGCCCATGACCGCGGTGCTCACCCTGGCCGCGTCGGGTTCGGAGATGAATTCCGGCATGGTGATCACCCGTGACGAGACCAGGGAAAAATTCGGCTTCGGCAACAAGCGTCTTTTCCCCAGGGCCTCCATCCTGGACCCGGAGACCACCTACACGGTGCCGCCGGATTACACTGCGTACGGGACCGTCGATGCCATCGCCCATGTGCTGGAGTACTACATGACCACCGAAGACCCGGCCACCCCGGTGCAGGACCGGCTCATGGAAGGGTTGATTGTCAATGCCATGGGCAGTTGCGAGCGGTGCCTGGCCAACCCGGAAGATTACAATGCCCGGGCTGAACTGATGTGGACCGCCACACTGGCGCTGAACGGGCTGACCGGCGCCGGCCTGGGCAGGGTTGGATTTCCCATGCACATGATAGAACATTCCCTCAGCGCGCTCTATGACGTGCCCCACGGGGCCGGTCTTTCCGTTGTCATCCCCGGCTGGCTGCGGTGGCAATCCGTCAGGGACCCGGGCAAGATTATCCAGTTGGGTTCCCGGGTTTTCAATTTTGAGCTGCGCGGCATTGAACCCGCGGCAGAAACTACAATCAAGATACTTGAAAACTGGTTTTCCAGGGTGAACAGCCCGGTCAGGCTTGCCGAGCTTGATATTCACCCGGCAGACATCCCAGCAATTGCTGAAAACGCCCTGCAATTAGCTCAAGTCTGGCGAATGGAGCAGCAATACAGCCGGGATACAATCGAGGACATACTTTCCCGCTGCTGTTAAAGATATACTTCAGGATGCATTCCACACTGTTCCTGCCGGATGCCGGACCGGCCCGCTGCGCAAAACCCATGACTTTTTTCATGTACTGCGATAAGATAAGCATATGCCATTCCCGCAAACACATCATGCTAACCGACTATTATGAAACAAAAAAAACCATCCGGAGACAGTCAACCCGCATTCCTGGTTACTGACCTGGACAAACATCTCTTTAATGAAGGGACCCATGAACGTGCGTATGACAAGTTCGGCGCCCATCTTCTGACTGTCGACGGCATACCCGGGACGGCCTTTGCCGTCTGGGCCCCCAATGCCGCGGAAGTTGCCGTTGTCGGTGATTTCAATGACTGGAACGGTTCCGGTCACGTGATGGTTTCAAGTGATGCCGGCATCTGGACGCTTTTCATTCCGGAACTGCCTGAATTCAGTGTATACAAGTACCGTATAACCACCCGGGACAACCAGGTATTTGACAAATCCGATCCTTTCGGCTTTGCCATGGAAGAACGTCCCCGTACCGGCTCTGTCGTGGTGGACCTCAACCGCTACCAGTGGAATGATGAGGCCTGGATGATCTCCCGCCAGGCAGCCCAGTCGCTTGAAAGCCCCATATCCATTTACGAGGTCCACCTTGGCTCCTGGAACAAGGCGCCTGATGAGCACTGGGGTTCCAGGTACCTCACGTACCGGGAACTCACGGAAACGCTCATCCCATACGTCCTGGAAATGGGCTTTACCCACATCGAACTGCTGCCCATAGCCGAATATCCCTTTGACGGTTCATGGGGGTACCAGGTCCTCGGTTTCTTCGCCCCGACCAGCCGTTTCGGCACAACCGAAGATTTTATGTACTTTGTTGACCAGTGTCACATACACGGACTGGGGGTCATCCTGGACTGGGTGCCGGCCCACTTCCCCAAGGACGGTTCAGGGCTCAACTTCTTTGACGGCACCCACCTCTACTCCCACATGGACCCGCGCCAGGGAGAACACCAGGACTGGGGCACCCTGATCTTCAATTACGGCCGCAACGAAGTCCGCTCATTTCTTATTTCCAACGCCCTGTTCTGGCTGGATAAATATCACATCGACGGACTCAGGGTCGATGCGGTCGCCTCCATGCTGTACCTTGATTATTCCAGGGAAGAGGGCCAGTGGGTCCCGAACCGATACGGCGGCCGGGAAAACCTGGAGGCCATCAGTTTCCTCCAGAAGACCAACGAGGTCCTGCATGGTGTTTTCCCGGGAATCCTGACCATTGCCGAAGAATCCACCTCATGGCCCATGGTCTCGCAGCCCACGTACCTTGGCGGCCTTGGTTTCAGCCTGAAGTGGAACATGGGCTGGATGCATGACACCCTCCAGTACATGCAATTAGACGCGATCCACCGGAAATTTCATCATAACCGGATGACCTTCGGGATGCTCTATGCCTTTCATGAGAACTTCATTCTTCCCCTCTCGCATGATGAAGTCGTGCATGGCAAGGGTTCCCTGCTCAACAAAATGGCAGGAGACGAGTGGCAGAAATTTGCCGGCCTGCGGGCCTATTATGGCTTTATGTGGGGATACTCGGGCAAAAAGCTTCTCTTCATGGGAGGCGAATTTGCACAGTGGCAGGAGTGGAACCATGACAAAGGCTTAGAATGGGCCGCCCTTTCCGCACCAAACCACCAGGGCATGAAACGATTTGTCCGGGACCTCAACCTTGTGTATCGTGCTGAACCGGCCCTGCATGAAAATGATTTTGACTGGAGCGGCTTTGACTGGATAAACGCAAACGATACTGACAACTCGGTCTTCTCCTTTGTCCGTTACGCAAAATCATCCGATGACTTTCTCATCATTGTCTGTAATTTCACTCCCCTGCCACGGTATAATTACAGAATAGGCACACCACGGGGCGGCAGGTACATCGAACTGCTCAACAGCGACAAAGATGTCTACTGGGGCAGCGGTGTCGGCAATCCGGGCGAACTGCAAAGCCTTGACATCCCTTCATACGAACACAGCCACAGCCTGGAGCTGACCCTGCCCCCCCTGGCAACCATTTTCCTGAAACCGGTTTAATTCCATATTCCTTAAGACCAGAGGCTGAAGCTGAAATATGAAACCACGTTTGATACTGCTGATCTGCATCGGAATAGTCGTTTATCTCTCTCTGGCTGTTTATCACTCGCGCCAGGTAAAGAAATACCCTGCCGGGAAAATACAGGTTGAGGACCCGGCCGACCGGGTACAGGTCAACACTGCCGATAAAAAAAAGAATGACATCCAGGCCGCAGCGGTCAAGGGTTCAGGAGAGGATACGCCGGATGCGGGGCAATCGGCCACGGACGACCGGTTTGACGCCTTAAGGCAACAGATCCAGACTGCCAGTGAAGAGAAAGAAAGGCTCCGCAAAATACTGGACGAAAAGGTGTCGGACAATAAAAACCTTTCGCTCCAGGTCAATGACCTCCGCTTGCGTCTCGCGCGGCAGCAGGAAAAACTCAAAGAGACCAATACCCGACTCCACAACAGGCAGCAGGCCCTGGAAGAACAGCTGCAAAAACAGAAAACCACGGCTGCCCGGCTTGATTCCCTGAAAACCTCCCTGATGAGCAAGGCAGATGCAATTGCCAGGGCCAACGAGCGAATAGCCGCCCTCACAGTGCGGGCGGAACAGGCGGCTGCTGATCTTACCGAGGCACGAAAAGAGATCTCCGGGCTGCAGCTGACACTTGCCGCGTCCAGGTCGGAAAATGAAAAGTTGCTCCAGAAACAGCAGCGACTGATGGACGAACTTGCCCGGGCAAAACGCGAAAAAGAAAAACTCCTTGCCGAAACAGGCAGCCTGTATGACCGTCTGGACAAACTGAAATCCCGCCTGGCCGTAACTGAAACCAGGTTGAGCAAAGCTCAGCTGAAAGCTGAAGCCATGTACCGTTACGGGCAGGAGCAAAGCAGCATGCTTGCCCCCTCTGCAAAGGAAATTGAAAGTCTTCAGGACCGGATCGCACAGATGGAAGAACGCCTGCAGGATGCGCAACGCAAACTGGCAGCAGACCAGACTGCATTACAAACACTTGCCGCTTTGCAGGAGAAGGCGGAGAAGGATTCCCTGGCCCTTACTGAAGCCCGGGAGCGGACAGAGAAATTG